>NZEE01000066.1 GCA_002688965.1 archaeon
AGAATTTTCATGATTTAATACACTAACCTTATTATATAAACATAATTACCCTATATTATATAGTTATATCTTAGCAATACTAAAAACAGTCTTCAATGCAACAATAATTGTTGCAGGTATAAACAGAACAAGAAGTGCTCTCAGCACATTAACAAAAGCAGGAATAATTGGACTTAAATTAGAAATAAACTGCAGTGTATCATTTCCTAAAGCAGCAACAATAACTAAAGCTAAACTTGCAAGTAAGAAAGTATTAGAGTCTTTATCACCAACATTTAAACTTCCAACAATAAAACCAATAATCACTAGAATTATATAAGCAAAGTTTCCCCCACTACCTAAAACTTCTTGAAAAAGTCCTAAAGCAACAGCTAAAATAACCCCTATCAAAAAAGCATATGCCCCAATTAAATTCTCTTTAGACTTCACCATCTGTGAAGGCTAGTGAAAAATTTTAATTTTACTCTCGATTTTACCATATTATTAAATTCAAGAACAAAACATAATATATAAATCTTTCCTTGTCGTCGATAATTTGCCCAAAATCCTCAAAATAATATATATACTAGATTATAGAAATCTTTAAAAAGGGTGTTATTATTTAAAAATTACAACAAATGAAAAATACAAAATTATTTTCATTCTTGGGAATATTCACATTCCTAATTCTAGGTCTTAGTTTGGTTAGTGCTACAACATTAGCTGAATGGGATTTAACAAGTGATGGTGTTGCAAGCAATGTTGAATCAGGAGTTACTGCAGGAGACTTTACAGTAGGTACTGGTGTTACAGCAGTTACATTTGGTGCTGATGGTGCATATACTGATGCTTGGTCAACAGGCGCTTTAGATACTGATGATTATTTTCAGATTACATTATCTCCAAATGCAAATTATGATTTAACAATTTCTGATATTAATTTTGGAGAGAGACGATCACTTACAGGTATAAGAGATTACAAAGTTCAATGGTCTAAACAATCTGATTTTAGTTCTGAAACAACAATTACAACAGAAAATGTTCCAGATGACGATGCTGAAAGAGACGGAAGTATTTCTAGTTTAAGTATCGATGTAGATGATGGCGAAACAATATATATTAGATTATTTGGATATAATTCAGAAGCTGCAGGAGGAAATTGGAGAGTAAATGACGGAACATTAAATATAGAAGGTGAAGCTACAGCAATCACAACATCATTCTGTGAACTTGGACCACAAGACGACGGTGATTTAACACTTAATGTAGATGTAAAAAACAAAGGAGCTGGTGAAGAAGACGATGAATGGTTGCCTTTAGATAAAATTGAAGTTGAAGTTGAAATTGAAAATGACGGAAGCGATGATATGGATAATGTAATTCTTGAATTAGGTTTATTTGAAGAAGGTTCTTCAACAAACATTGCAGATGAAATGATGTGGATAAGTGAAGATGACGAAGAAATCAAAATCGGAGATGTTAAAGATGATGACAAAGAAACACACACATTTATTTTCAAGGTAGACCCAGAAATTGAAAAAGGAAATTATATATTAAAAGTAAAAGCATATCCAAAAAGTGATGAAGATATTAAATGTATTGATTACTCAGATGATTTAGAAGATTTTGGTAGTGAAGATACTTACGCAGAAATTTCAATTGACAGAGAAGATGTTAATGATGAAAGAGCAATTATAGTTGATATGGATGAATTAAATATTCCTTACGAAGTAAATTGTGGACAAACAATCATAGCAGTTGCAGATATTTATAATATTGCAGACGAAGACCAAGATCAAGTTAAAGTAACATTAGTAAACAGCGAATTAGAGATTAACTTAGCAAAAGAAATCAAAGAAGATTTAGACATGGGTGACAAAGAAGAAGTTACATTTACTATTGAAATCCCAGAAAATGCAGAAGAAAAAGAATATGTTCTTGAATTTAGAACACGTTATGATTATGACGATGATGATGGATCATATGACGAATTTTCAGATGCTTTCACTAAACATATTAAAGTAGTTGGAAGTTGCCAAGGTACAGAACCAACACTTGTAGCAACATTACTATCTGATGCAAAACTTGGAGAAGATTTAGTTATTCAAGTTACAGTTACAAACAACGGAAAATCTTCAGAAAACTTTGTAATTGCAGCAGAATCAACAGAAACATGGGCAGAAATAATTAATGTTAACCCACAGATTTTAACAATTGCACAAGATAGTGTAGGCACAGCAACAATTACACTTAATCCAACACAAGCAGGAACACAAACTTTTGATATAGCATTAATCTATAGCGGTCAAGAAGTAAGACAATCAGTTTCTGTTATAATTGAAGAAGAAACAGGATTCATGACAGGAGCATTCTCAGGATTCAGCGAATTAGGAGATACAGGACTTTACGCAATTGCAGGAATCTTCTTAGTATTAGTAATCATAATCTTGGTTTTGATTGTTAAGGTTGCAAAAGCTTCAAAAGTAGCTGAATTTTAATTTTAATTTTCTTATTTACACAAACTTCTTAAATAGTTTATCCCTTAGTTATTAATGAAAAAGCAGGACAAAGATAAACAACTAATAAATTTAGCTATAAGATATGTAATTATCTTTTTTGCAGGATTAGGTAATCTTTGGATTTTCTACAAAATCTTAACCCCATTAACTATTAAGACAGTAGCATTTTTCTTTAGCTTATTTACAAAAACATCTATTTCAGCTAATTTAATTATAACACAGGGAGTAATAATTGAAATAATCCCTGCCTGTGTTGCAGGTTCTGCATATTATCTCCTCTTAATCTTAATGCTAACAACCCCTAAAATTGAGCCTATAAAGCGGATAAAGGTACTTATCTTGTCATTTATTTCCTTATTTATCTTAAACATAATAAGAATTATTATCCTCACATTAACAAGTAATTCACTTTATTTCGAATTAACACACCTAATATTTTGGTATTTAATCTCAACAATATTCGTAGTAGCAATCTGGATAGCTGTTATCAAAATCTTTAAAATCAAACAAATCCCAGTTTATTCAGATATTAAGTTTGTAGCTAACTTAAGAAACAAGAAAAAACCAACACGCAAAAAAAAAGTCAAAAAAACCCCATAAAAATTCCAAGAGACGCAAATAAAATTATCAACCCAGCAATACTAACTCCTAAGGCAATTGCTAAAAAACTTTTCCATCTTTCTAAACCTAATACCCATGCAACTAAAGTACCAGTCCACGCCCCTGTCCCAGGCAAAGGCACAGCAACAAATAAGGCCAAGGCCAAAAACCCTAAATTATCCATCTTCTTCTCAAGCTTATCTGCTTTCTTTCTTATCTTACTCAAATATCTATCCATTATCTTTCTATAAAACCTAGTATTCATCAATCTTTCATGAAGTGTATCCAAAAACCAGAAAATAAAAAATATAATAAAGATATTTAAAATCAAAACCAAGATAAACCATGGCCAAATACTTACATTATTTCTAACAGCATACTCCACAATCACAGGTAAACCCCCACGTAATTCAAAAATAGGCAAAATAGTAAGAAGCAAACCAATAATTATTTGAAAATCCATTTTATTTATTCTGCATCTGGTCTATAATCTCAACCATAAATCTTTCAATAGCTAAAACATTCTCACATTCCCCAGTCTTAATAATATAACAATTCTCATTAAATTTATCCTGAGTAATTTCAGGTGACTCAGATTTTTGGATGATAATAACTGTTTTATTTTTTGCTAAAGAACAATCTGCCTGAGTAAGATTAAATTCATCTGCCACATCATCATCTCTTACTGCCCCCGTTACATTAGTAACCCAAGGAAAAGCACTAATAAGCATACTCAAATCACCTGTAATCCTTCCAGCACTCCTACATTTTGCAGCCTCAGGACTATTAGAGATAACAACATTTGGATAAAAACCAACACTAATAGTTCCAGGCACATTATTTTCCCGAGGGTCATTTCTTAAATAAAGATTGTAATTCGCAATAATTTCATTTTTGTAAACAATTGGAAATCTTCCATGATACAATGTTAATTCATCAGAATAATCTTCTTTAGCCCACTCTGCCCCAGCAAAACCAAAAGTTTTCAAACTCTGAACATAAAAATAAGTCCCAAGAAAACTTGCAAAAATAATCCCCACAATCACAAAAAACCAAATCAATTGTTTGTTCTCTTTATTTTTCTGTGCCTTTCCAACATGCATCTCCTTATCTTCCTTTTCAGTACTTTCATGAAGTTCTTCTCCAAAATCTTCTATTTTCTCAAGAACATTTTTCCCCTTCTTTACTTTTTTCTTCGCCTTTTTTTTCACCATAGTTATATAATTAAAAATTCGTTTTTAAATATTATTGTTATGAAATTCCAAGTAATTTATATAAAAAAGCATCACTGCCCCTCACAAAATCTCCAGAAATATAAACACAATTATTATCTTTTCTAACTGAAGTACTATTATTAATGCCTATACTTTCCTCGAAAATAATTAAATTCTGCCCATTTTTTTCACAAGTTTTAACAGGTAAATTATCTTCACATTCCTCCCCCTCTAAACATGTTTCCTGCCACCTCAAAACATATCTTTCTAAATTATTCAAAATCTCATATCCAGCTTCATTACCTTCATCAAGATTAACAAAATATAATACTTTATCAAAATAAGAATTTAAATCATAAAAACCAAAAACACTAACATCTGTAACTTCTTGTGGTAGATTTTGAAAAGCAAATTCCTGGTCTTCTAAATCCAAAACCCAATAAACACCATTTCTATTAAATTCATATCCATTAAATTCTTTTTTATTATCCTCTCCAGAACTCCCAGAAAGCGAGTAACCAAGAGTAGATACAACTAATAATCCAACTAAAACCACCCCTAAAATAATCCCATTTCTTTTCTTCTTTTTATCAATATCTGCTTGCGTTTGGATCTTTCTCATGATAAATTAACAAAAAATCAGTTTAAAAGATTTTTGTATAGCTTTCGCCACCCACCAAAAAAAAGAAAAATAAAAAAAAAGAAAAAAGGGATTTAATCCCTTTTGTATTTTTAATCCGCAGCAGCAGTAACAACAGTTGCTTCAGTAGCTGAAGTTCCCTTCAACTTTGTACCAACAGCAGTTTCTACCACATTATTTGTCAAGTATGTAACAGCCTTAGTAGTGTCTTCAGCATTGTAACCTGCAACTAAAACAGCAGTCTGTCCGCTTCTATCAAAGGATTCAATTAAGAATTCTCCAGCAGCAACGTCAGTTATTCCAGTAAAGTCAGCACCACATGCAGCTTGACCTAATAAGTCAGCAGCAACAGAGTTAATACAACTACCACCAACAACAATTAAGTTCTTGCTAGCAACAGATGCAACTTCGTTATCTTCAACAGTAACAGCACCAAGTTCAGTAGCTGTTCCTCCAGCAGATCCAGTGCTTACACTGATCTCTCCACTACTTACAAATACTAATGGTTCAATTATTGAGTCAGGTAATGTAATAACCACCTCGGAAGGTGAATCATCTCCATCAACTTCTTCAATCAGAGCACCATATCTTGTTCTGTAAGAGTTTCGGTTGTTATCTGAAGGATCACTGATCCAACTAGGTATCTTTGTAAGAGTTGCAGTCATATCTGTAGTATCTGTTCCATTCTGGAAAGAGACGTAGTATATCGGCTCTCCAGCACCAGATGCAATAGATAAATCGTCATCATCTCGAGCAGTATCATCTGCAGTGATGTTTACTGTCCAAGGAGCACCATCTGCACCTACTGCAAGTCTATCGCCACTTCTACCACTTTTGGACTCATTACCATCAGTAATGTTAATTAAAGCATTACTTTCTGTCCTAAGATAATTACTTACAGAACTAGCAGTTGTGTTAGTCCGAGTTAAGTTTTCCCCATCAGCATAATCTGTACTTGTAAGATAAATCTCACAATCACTTGAAGCACATGATGATCTATTGGCAAATGTAAAAGTACCACCACCTAACTTAAGAGTAACTAATGTTTGTCCAACAGTAACAGTTTTATCCATTGATAGTTCCTGAGAACCAACACCCAAAATCTCTAAGTCCAATTTAGGACTAGAAGCAGATGTCTTATCAGCACCCTTATACTTAACAACATACGACTTAGCATTGTTCCCTGCAGTTGTAGGGTCTGCTGTGTTCAGAATGAAGTAATCATTCTTTGTAATATTGTCAGCACCAGGAGCCAAAACTAGCCTTTTATCAGCAGTCTCACCACCAAACATACCACTCACGTTTGAATAAACAAGAGGTAATTCAGCAGTCTCACCAGCTAAGTTTGTAAAAGATAGAGTATACTTTCTATCAGAACCAGTAGCGTCTAGCTTAACTTCGTCTGTATCTACAGCAGCAAATCCCTTGAACTCGATGTCCCAGTTTTGACCAAATAGAATTCCACGCTCATCGCCTTCTAATTCAATTTCGTCACTTAACTTTCCATCAACAGGAACAAGGTAATCATCTTGAGCAGTCATGTTAATCTCAATTTCAGTAATCACAATGTCTCCACCAGATTCTGTACTTGAAATAATCACATCTGAACCAGAGATTGAATCAGCATTTACTTCCGTACTTGAACCATTCTTTAGTACAAGTTTGTCAGCACCAACCCAAAATGTTGCTCGATGTAAACCACCTGAGAAGGATTCATAGTCAATATCTGTAACAGCGATATAATCACTTGTTCCAGAAATTGGTTCAATGTCTCCTTTATTCATTTCATCAACATCAGTACCATCGATTGTAAATTCAACCGCAGTACTACTTGAAACACTAGCACTAATAGTATAACCACCAATAGTCATTTCTTCACCACTGTCGATTGTACCTTGATTAGCACCACTCATTAATGTAAGCTCCGCACCCGCAGTACCGTTTGTAGCAGTAGTAATAGTATATGCCTTACCAAGAAGATTAATTGTCTCATCTTCTATGTCATCCAAAGTACCTGATGTAATATCAGATTCTAAGTTTGTTGTAAAGTCAACTACATACCGTGCAATATTCTGCCCACTCTGAATCTTAAAGTAATCTCCAACAACATCTGCATCATCATCTTCAGCATATTCTACCCAAGATGATTCAGTGTCATGGAAATATAACGATTCGTCATAAACCGCTGTACCTTTAGAGTTCACAATGGTCCCGCCTTCTAAAAGACTAAAAGTAGATAAATCAAGATAACTCTCAACATCCTTTAAAGATTCTTTCATTTCAAGCTGGTCAGAACTTGTCATTGCCTGCCATGCATCACCACCAGTAATAGCAGCACCAGTTCCTCCACTTGCAGTTTGCGCAGCAAGAGCTGTTGCTAAATCACTTGCAACATTTGCAGCACCAACAACATCACTTATTGCAGCATTGCTACCATGAACGATTGCAACATTTGCAGCACCATTTTCAACAAAAGGAGCTGGATATGCAGCCGCAGCAGCCATACCGATTGTGGATCCAACTAAAGCAGCACTTCCTAATACTGTAATAGCTTTTTGTATAAATTTTTTCATTTTTATTATTATTAACCTCCTTTCAGTACTATTAGTTTAGCCGCCTTTATCAAGGCCTCACCTCATGAGTTCAGCATGTCTAACAGCCTGGCCGAAAAAACTTTTGCTTTTGATTATCTTATTTGATTCACAAAAGTGAAAGTTTTTGACTTATAACTAGGGAGCGTTATAAGTTAGTTATCGCTAGTATCCCTATTTGTTAATCACTGACTAGCCAGTGTATTATTAAACTAATAACACACAAGCATATTAATTTTTTTTCCTATTTAAAGCTTATCTCTAATACCTTCGGAAAATCCTCCTAAAACCCCCAATTCTGATAGTTTGTTTATAAAGGTTGTGTTACTTCTCAAAATAACAACAGATACAAGACCAATTAAAATTAGCCCCTAGAGAATATAAGGGATAAAATCCCATATAACAAAAAAACATAAACTTTATATATCTAAACAAACACACCATATATGTGATTTAGCCTAGATTTGTGACAAAGTCACCTAACCAGGAAAGGTGAGTGTCAGGAAAACCTGGGTTTTCCTACAATGGCAGACAAAAAAAGAACAAAAACAAGATATATCTCACTTAATGTAAATGAAGCTGGCTTTGTATCAAAGATAGTTGGTGGAAAAAAAGCTCATGATTTTTCAGATGTAACCCTCTTAAGAAAGTTATTAAGTAATGAAAAATCACGGATTCTTCATGCTTTAAAATTCAAAAAACCTAGATCAATTTACTCTTTAGCTAAGTTACTTGGTAGAGACTTTAAATCAGTACATGAAGACTTGAAACTTCTTGAAAGATTTGGCTTTATTGAGTTTCATGCTGAAAAAAAAGGAAAAAGAGAGTCATTAGCACCTGTCTTAGTAGTAGATGAAATTAATTTAGCAGTTCGTGTTTAATTTTAACTAATTATCTAAATCTTATCACACATTCTTACAAATTCTTAATCTTGTAACTAAATCTCCTGAATCAACACTTAGCAAAACACTTGCTCCTTTCACTACCCCAGCACACTCCCCACCCTCCACTTTTAAAATCTCATCAGGCTCACCAGAGTCATCCCTTTGGGACCCACCACCTGAATCATCCCTATCATCTCTATGAAAAACATCAAACTCATAAGCATTTATCACACTTTCAGTTTTCATTAAATCTTCCATCATATCTTGCAATGTTTCCTCAAGATAATCACAAGCCATCTCCCCAAGATTCTCACATCTTTTATTTCTATAACAACTTTTAATCAAATCTTCCATAGTATCATATTCTGGTTCAAACACTAAAGCACAATCTGTTGTATAATCAAGAACAACCCCCAACATGTTTTCAACTTCAACACTTTCTTTTTCATCAGGTCCCTTCCTAACACTTATCACAAGAAACACCATTAAAGCAATAACTACAAGCACAACTATTAACACAAATCCAACTATCTCTTGTTGTCCTTTACTGTTATTTTTTATCTTCCGCAGTTTCATTTTTTGTCTTTATTAGGAAGGTGAGTGTCAGGAAACCTAGGTTTCATACACCCCCACTAATAATTTACCAACTTCACATTTTTCATAATTAGAACCCCTTTCTCGCATTTTCTTACAAATATTTACATAACCTGAGAACTCTTCACTACTTGTCTGCCCAGAATCATAAACTTCCCAATAATTACAATTAAGCCCAGGACATTTTTTGCTTCCTTCAGTTTCAAATGAAGGATAAACTTTGTAAACTTTCACAGATGCCACAGGCCAAAACTCAGCATAATCATCAGACAAACCAGCAGCAAGTACATTTAATTTATCCTCATCAACACATAATCCTTCTGTTAAATCACAGTTTAATTCAGGCATGTTTCTAATAACTTCTATAGATGAAAGTGCTTGTTGTTTCTGCAAATCAGCAGCATTCCTTCCAATTGAACGCGACTGCCAACTAACAAAAAACAACCCCACCAATGTAAAGAAGATAAATACAGCCACAATCATAAACGCCATCTGCTGGATTTTCATTTGCCCCCCCTCCCTATTCATCATCACCATACCCCGCACAACTCCCTTTTATTTTTCTCTTCAACTTGCTTAACAAAAACATTCAAAGAAAGCAAGTCATCAGATGTAGAGTTCATAGCCATACCTTCTATTAAAAACAAATCAGGCTTAAGATTAGTACTACAATCTCTTCCATTCATTAAATCAGCTTTAGCTCCAAATATCTCAGCAATCTTAGCAGTTCTATACAGCAATCTCTTAACATTACAATTATAAATTTCTTTATCAGAAAAAATACCCCCATACATTAAACCACCAACATATTCTATTCTCCCATCATCCTTCATAATACTTCCTTCTGTATAAACTCCCAAATTTCTATCACAATCAGAAACACAAGCCCCATAAACAACAACATCCCGACTTCCACATTGAGATGCACTTCCAGAACCAAAACAAACCTTTACCTCACTATCAGAACTAGTGCAATTTTCAATTGCAATATTTGGTATTCCTAAACCAAGAATTTCATCATTAATTTTATCAGGTGCATCAATAAAACAATATTCTCCAGACATCAAGAAAATTAAATCAGCAACTTTATAAGGAAATTTAAATGGTTTTGAAAAAACATAATATTCCTTCCCAGAATTAGAAGGATTTGAAAATATATATTTATTAGGAATACTTATTTCAGCCCCAGGCAACCCCCACTCCTCCCCAACATTTGAACGAGAAGAAACTGAAATACTATTTCTCCCAAACCCCCCGCCTGTAGTACTTCCTCGATTATCTCCCCCAGCCCCATCAAAACACCAGTTATTTATCCTTGTTTCATCATGAAAAATAATCTTCCCAAAACTCCCCTCTGCAAACCCCGCCTGCATTGGATCTGTTATAATAGAAATTTGCTTTGCAATTTCAGTATCACTCTGAAACCTCGCAGTATCTCCCAACCGCGTCGCCCCATAGACAGCTAACACTAATATCATTCCCCCTGCGATTATCGCAAATAGCCAGACAAAGTTGAATTCTGCACGTTTCATTTTTTCCTCCCAATAAAATAATCTGTGTAAAATTTCTTTTTCTTATTTAATTCATAAATTCCAGAATCTAGTTTTTTAAATTTCTTTTCAAATTTTTTCACAGGAACATGCCCAAGCAATGCAAATACTCCGCCTTTTTTCAAATGTTTATGTGGAATTTCCAGAATTTTATCTAATTCTTCATCATCAAAATAACTACTACTCCCAAAACTAAAAAAACTCATAACTAAATCAAATTTCTTTTTGAGATTAAGTTTTCTTACATCTTTTTTAATAAACTTACAACCTTGCAAACCTTTTCTTTTTTTAGCTTGCTTTAACATTCCCTCGCTATAATCAACTAAAGTTACAGGCCCAAATCCCGCCTTAACAAACATTTCTGTTATTATCCCACTCCCAGCCCCCAAATCCAGCACTTCCCCCCCCTTAATATGCTTTTTTAATTTCTTAATTAAAAATTCTGCTGCTTTTATGTTCTGTCCTTTTGCAGTAAATTTTAAACCATGATCATAATCTTTTGCCCACTTATCATAATATTTTTTCATTTCTTCTTTTGTCCAATTAATCGGCAAATAAAGATTTCCTGAAAAAGTCAGATATTTTTTATATAATTGTATTCTTTTTCCTTGTTTTCCTTTTTTATCTAAAAACACTGAAATAAAACTTGTTCTTTTTGGAAGTCCCTCAACCTTAATCCAAGCAGGCCTTCTATTCTTAGTTTTCTCAAAACTTAGTTTATATTTTTCAGAATTCTTTATTCTTACAGCCCGATAATATCCTCTAAGTTTCATCTTGTCTCCTTTTTATTTTATTAAAAATCCACCCAACTATAAAGCCAAGAATCGTCAATTGTATTATTGGCATCAAAATACCAATTGCTTCAAAGGTGTCCCAAATTCTCCAAAGAATATTTGCCAAAGGGTAAGAAGTAAACTTGGCTATTAAAATTAATATCTCACAATAAGTTGATGGAGGCCCCATCTGAAACCTAACACAATAACCTAAAGAAAGAACACTAACGAGAGCGATTAAAAAACCTATAACAAATCCAATAAAACCTCCCCTTTTAATATAACTCCAATTTTTCCAGTTCATCATTCCAACTCCACAAATTCTGATTTAATTTGTTTCAAGACAGTTATTGAAATTGTTTTAATAAATCCATATTTTTTAATTGCACTTTTTACCCATTCATAATACTCATCTACATCTTTTACCCTCAATCTTATCAATAGTTCATAATCTCCTGTTACAATATCAACACTCTCAACATTAGGATCCTTGGCTATTTGTTCAGCAACCTTCTCAGGCTCTGCATATTTCTCCCGAGTTAAATTAGCTAAAATATCTACACAATACCCCCTCCCGATTTTTTTATAATCAAAAACAGCCCCATAAGATCTTATTGCACCTTCTTTTTCTAATCTTTTTATGTTATAGTGAAGCGTTGTCGAGGGTTGTTTTAGTTTTCTTGCTAACTGAGCTATCTGAGGAGTACAATATCCTGTTTTAAGTAATTCTATTAATTTATTCCTAATATCTTTCATTTTACTATAATCGTATAATATTCAACTATTTATAAGTTTTTTGCTTATTTTTCGAATAATCTACAACAATATATATTAAGATAAGTGTTTTTAGTGTATTAAGATGGGAAACCAAAATCAAGAATCAGAAATAGTAAGGAGAATAAATAGCTTAGCAAGAAGCGAGTTTGAGCTAGTTATCTTAGATAGTACTACAGGGATAGTTTATCAAAGAAATCTTGATTGGGAATGGGCAGGAGGGAATTTATATAATTCTCTAGGACAAGTTAGCCAAGAAGATATACCAAATCTCCATCCCAGAGTCCATATAAATGAGAATTTTTGGGAAGAAGTAAAAGATCATAGATGGAGTGCAAGTTAAAATGGAAACACAAGAAAATCAACCAAGAGAAGAAGATTTTTGTCCTATTTGTGGAGATGATATGTTTTCAGGAGTAGATAGACATAGATGTCCAAAAAATGTACTTGCAGGTATAGATGCAGCACATACCAACGCCCTCAGAAATGACCCTAATTTTGCGAGCTTGCATGAAAGAGTTTTTGCTCAAAGATTATATGATGGATTCGCTATGTTAAATCAATATGGAGCAGAAGGAAGATGACATATCTTTGTTTTTTAGCACAGGCAGCTGTCTGTAGACAAGCTTTGGATAAGGCCTTGCCAGAAATGCAAAAACATTATGGAGATGATTATTTGAGTAGTCAGGATGTTAAAGATACCATTGGAAGTATTGCCATCTTTAATATGCAAAAAAAAATCAGAGATGGACAGGTCATAGGACTTTCCGAATCACATGATTGTAGTCTCATAGGCAGACTTGCAGCAGAAATTCCAAAAATGTATGAAGAAGCATTAAGGAAGTGATTTCTTTTATACTCACTAAGGTGAGATTAACTAAATTTGCCGAGAGGCAGGAGAAATAAAATGATACCTATACAAGAAGAAATTGGAAGATTCCAAGAAGAATTGCATAACGCAATAAGAGAAAGGAATTATGTAGCTGGCGTTACATTGCCGTTTAATGAAGCATTAAGATTTATTGGACGAATTAGTGATTTGTCAAGTCATCTGGCATCAGCAAATAGATACAGACCAGATTGGATTGAACAGCCAGTATTTGAAATAAATTTGCCTGATAGTGACAGATTAAGTCAAATTTGGACACTAGGGAGTATATATCAAGGCCATTTAAATGACTGCGTTAGCAGGACTCATAGAATAGAAAGAATCCAAGAAGGAGCATCTGAAGAACAAAGAGCAAGTAATGTAGAAAATGCTTATGAGTCGCTTATTGAACTTACATCTCAACCGTGTATAAGTGAAGATGATATCGCAAGATGTACCGATGCCACAAGACAAATAGAATTTCGATGGTTGCATAATTGGTTTATAAATCCTTTTTCATAAATTATTAAAATTTAAAGAGGTGATTTCTTTTTATTCAACCACAACCCCCACTTGCTTTATAGAGCTCCTTTCAATATAAAGCCCAATTAAAAATCCAACAATCACCCCAATAGGTAGAGATATTATAAAGAAAAGTCCTGCAAAAGTCAACCAAACAATAAAGGAATTCCAATCTCTCATAAAAATAACAAAGAAAACAAGAAATCCAATCAACCAAAATAAAGGAATAAGCAAACCAGTAATTAACCCTCTTAATTTCATAGACACTTTTTCTTTAATAGAAAATATTATCCAACCAATAATACTTCCAAATATAAACCAAGCTACAAAACCCCCAATTAAAAACATAATATGGTGTGTAATGGATATTCCAATAATTTCAGAATTCGCAAAAAAATAGTGAAGCATCACTAAACTTCCACCTAACCACCCCCCAAAGAAACGTGCATAGGATAACATCAACCCACAAACAGCCCCAACAAGAATAAGTGCAGCTAACTTAAACCCAAAACCAAAAATCCATTTTAATTTTTGTTTGTCCATCACACAACCACAACAAATTTATCATAAAAACCTTTACTTAAAACCAACCCCCGCCCTGCATCAACACAATAAGGATTCCTCTCGGAAGTTATCTCAGTAATATTAATATTTTCAATTTTTTTAAACTGCATTTCACAAGCTTTTCCAGGAGGAATTAAAAAAACATTTGCATCTTGAACTTGATAAATACTAATTTTATCATAATCTTCTAATACAGAAGCAGTTCGTGTAGTATCTCCCCCAGTATCCCAAAAACATACCCTCTCAATTCCCGAAGGCAAATCAACTTCAAACTCAACATTATCAGTTTCTTGCGAAACTAAAACATCATTAACTTCTCCCTGCAACTCCTCATAAAACATCCCAACAGAAGCACATTTTCCAATATCAAGAAAATAATTCACAGCAATAAAAGCAATCACAATAAACACCACAATTAAGAAAAGCGCAAATATAATTCCAAATGGTAACCCCATTGTTGACTGCCCAAACTTATCTTTTACCAACCCTCTTTTCATAAAACACATAAGATAATTATCTTTATAAAACTTTCATGAAGAAGAAAGTTTTGTAATGAAAAATTTTAATTTTACTTTATAAAATTATAGAAATCATAAACAACCCCCTAACCCCGCCACCGCTTCCGAGAAAACATCCCCAGCAACTTATCATCAATATTGTCAATCAGTTTTTTCCTCTTCTTTGTAGCACAACTTCTTCGCA
>NZEE01000067.1 GCA_002688965.1 archaeon
ATTATAACTAGACCCATATAAACATCCCCCGTTATACATATCTTCATACTTTTTAACATTTTGAAATGCAGGATTAATAGTTTGAGAGTTCCAGTTGTATATATCTAAATCGGGTAACACATCATCTAAAAGACCAGCTCTGCCGTAGTAATATAAAAAATCACCATATGGTTGAGAGTTATGAGCTGTCGAATAGGTAACGGACTCAGGCCCGGAATTTCCAGCCGAGGCAACTACCTGTAAGCCGATTGCGCCGGCGTTATTTACCATTTCTACTATGGGCTGAATTGCTGGCTCTGGTAAATCATAACACCACATAGGACTATCTTTGCTACCGAGACTCATATTTATAGCATCTAATGAGGGGGTTTCACGAATAGCTAATTCTAATGCAAGGTATAATTCCCATTGAGGGTATGAACCAGAATTTTGCTCACCTTTAAAATGTACAATTTCGGATCCAGGTGCTACACCAACCGTTCCGGAACCGTCTTGCGAATCATATCCAGCAACTGTAGATGCTACATGGTGTCCATGATCGGAATGAGAATGGTACGATCCTCCAGGACCTTCCTGTTCTGTCCCTATTCCTGGATTCTTTCCGATTGCGTATATACTGTCATATATGTCACAATCATTAGCAAATGTACCATCCGTCAAACACTCCACTCCACCATTAATGGTCGACCATTCATCCCCCTGTCCGCATTCACAAACTATATCGCTCCACCAAGTATCCCATGGATCGCATCGCTGATCAGCGATGGAGCCGTAACGACACCAATCACATACTGCGTCAGCTGGATATGCTTGACAATATGAGAATGAGAATGAGTATGGTTCTCCTGGAGGAAATACTATATCATCTGTTGCATCGCCCTTATAGAAATGTCTAAAATTATATCCAGTTACCTTATCACATGTCGGATCCATTTGACTTGGACTTACTTCTTCATCGCATCCGAAAGCGATATTCTGAACTTCTATATTGGAATCGATTACACCTAATCTCCTGCCCTGCCCTTGATAACCTTCACTATGTGCTATGTCAGCAGCAATAGCAGGGATCGAACTTTCGAGGGTATGGTACGCCAGTTCTGAAGCTATGAGATTGAAACCTAGAGTTTTAATTGTTTGGATATCATTATCATTTAAATTATTGAGAAATATCCCATGAGATAAACCATAAGTCGTACCTAATATTTTATTTTTAGAAATGGTTCCCGGAGCTGTCAATGTATTGGTAGCAGTTTTCAATTCATTTTGAAGTCTGGTTTTCTTTATCTCATATTGCGATTGAGCGTTAGTTAGACTATTACCCCCATTCCGCTGCGCGATTTTTAGTTGTTTTAATTGTTCCGTACAGGTATCCCATGACAGTCTAATGTACCATTCTGTATTTAAATCATCATTATCTAAAGCATTATTAATTAAATACTCATTATCTATCGGTGGCGTTATTTCTTCTTCGCCTAATTGTTCCGGAACATGTTCTATTTCGATATTGGGCTCATACCACCATTCAGCTTCGAGTTTCCGAGACTGCTTTGCTTCTCTTTCTCGCCTTCTCTTATTCTTCATCCAACCCATAATTCATTCCTTGTATTTTCGATATTTTGAATTGGATTAGTCATATATATAAATATGAAGTATCTAAAATAATCCTTGCCCTGTATAGGTATTTGTTTGTATTATTAGACGTAAGATAAATAAGGAAAAAAATGAAAAACAATACATTACTTAAAGCATTATTAATCATAAGCACGTCAGCTCTTCTAATGTCTCAAGGCGGATTTATTGAACTACCATCGAATGGAGGAGATCCAAACAGTTCCGATACATTAATGACTGTTCCGCCTCCAGATTCGACAATGCTAAGTATTTTAGATAATAGGATTGTAGAAAATAATAGTCTTATAGCATTTCCCAATCCATTTAATGTAACCACTACAATTGATATCAACATTCCACTATTTGAAAGCAATTGTATTGTCTATATGTATGACATTACTGGTAAGGAAGTGATGTCAAAAATGATTCAGAATAACGATACATTTATTTTAGATGGATCTCACTATTCTGCTGGTACGTATATCATTATATTGATGTCGAATAGTTCAATTATATCGAATACGAAAATAACTTTATTGAAGTAAAAATCTCTCCACTACCCATCGGTAGTTTCAATATACTTCTCTTCATCACCTCCCGGTCCTCGATTGCTTGAAGTAAGGTAGCATTCATTGCCGGGAACTAAATCACATATATTTAAATTATGACATGCATTTATACCATATGGATGGCAAAAACATAGATAGCATGATCCACTGCAATTAACGCCATCGCATATATCGGCGGGACATTCAAAATTATTTTCTATCCAAACGCTTATGTTTTCTCCTGTTGATAAAGATTTACAGCATGCATGTAATTGTCCTGTATATGAGAACATGTCTTCATCGCATGTCCACTCTGGGCTGTCAATTCCGCAATCTTCCGACTGAGAATCATTTATTCCATTACATACATATTCAGTTCCTATCCGGATATCACCATCAGTTGATGCATTTATCCAGTATCCCTGGCCAGGATCTAATTGTGATGAAGCAGCATATGTATCTGAAAAACCATACAATGTCCCCGGTACGATAATATTTAATGGATCATATATATCTTCTACCTCAACAGATATTGATGGGCCTGAGATTAAATTCCATCCTGTCTGTAAAGATACAACGACAGAACTCACTTCAGTGTCAATTCCATATAGGCCTATCAACTCAGTAGTAGCATTATCGAAAAATAACCAATAACCGATTCCTAGCTCCATATCACTGGACCCATAATATGTTCCATCAAATCCATAAAGTGTTCCCTCGGTTGAAGATGGAAATATATAATCTACGTCCGTATTATCTGCATCTATAGGCATCCCGACTAAATTCCAATCAGCATAATAATCTTGAGTAAAAGCAGGTGCCTGTTCAGGACCTGGAGTTGCATCTATTGCAGCTTTTACATCTAAAATACCAGCACCTTGTTGTTCCGGTGGAGCAGGAAATTGAATTTCTTCATCGGCTTGAATACATGGAATTGAACAGTTCTCCTCACATTCATCTTCCCAATAACCCCAATACCAAGTCTCATTCTCTTCACAAAACCATCTTCTCTGCCACGTCTTCGCATCAAATGCTGTATCCTTCAATATAGTTTTTACTTCACTCGGTGAAAGGTCTGGATTTTTCTGTAGCATTAAAGCGACAGCTCCCGCTACATGTGGCGCAGCAAAACTAGTTCCAGCACCAGATTTTATTCTTGCTCTATGACCGTGATTATCATGCCAAGTCTGGGTCCATCCTTCTGGGTTATCTCCCCCTACATTGCTACTTTGATCCTGACATCTGACCCAACGAGGATCTTGTCCTCCACCAGACCAACTTCCAGGAGGGCCTATATAAGTTCCAGAGGCTCCACATATTCCAGATCCAGGTGCAACTAAATCTGGTTTGTCGAAACTCTGTCCGGAGTCTTCTCCTGGAACAGTTGGACCCCTTCCGCTCCAACCGAGCACAGCATTAGAATATATATCATTCCAGGTACCAGATCCTCCCTTTCCCTCCTCCCTAGAATATACAGCACCTACTGTTATAGCATCTTCACAACTCCCGGGTGAACAAATAGAGTATGACCACCCAGAGGGATCTAAATCGCTTGTGCAGGGCCCGGGAGATGCAGGTCCATCATTTCCCGCGGCAGCAACGACGACTACACCAACGGCTGTGGCGCTTGAGACGGCTTGACATTGCACATCATCAGGATTCCCCGGTGAGCCAATACTCATATTTATAATATGTAAATGATTATCGTATGTGCCTTCATCATACGGATCCATAGACTTCTCTATAGCTCTAATGGTTTGTTCAGTAAAACCCCAATTTTCGCTCCATGTATCTGTACATGAACCCGCGGTGCAGGGATGAAACTCCCATACTCTTGTGCTATTTATCCAATTATTTATAACTTTCATTGGCCAGAGCTTAGCACCCCTCGCAATTCCAGGCCATGCTCCCCCACTACTGTTTGCAGCATCAAGGCCAGGAGGGAATTCATATCCAACACCTGCAGCTATCGATGCGACTAAGGTTCCATGTCCACCCCACATATACTTTCCCAAACCCCCGCCAATAGTATCAGACGGATTTCCATGCATCTCATCAAAGGCCCCGTGGAGATCATTATAATATATTGGATTTCGCATCCCCCGTTTATATAAATCTTGTTCATAAAAATCACCAGGTGAATAACATTGATAATCATGTTCTCCATCTATATCGCAATGTGGTGCCAGTACATCATCATCATATTCTTGATATCCTCCTTCTGGCCAGCCCCCACCAGCGGGCGTATCACGAACTGGTGATTGATTATAACAACATGTTCCTAGGAATGTTGATGATCCTGGATCATAACACTGTTCTCCTTTGTCTAAGCATTTAGGTATTTGCCCCGATCCAATTCCAGTATAGTATTCTAAAACACAATCCCAATCTGGTAGCGGATCAAGAAATACTTCAGAATATTCAAAACCCTCACAAGGGACATAAGCTCCACATCCCTCTGTCATTCGGTTGGGTGGTATTTGAATAATAAACCAATCATAACCATCAGTATATCCATAGGGATCTAGTTCAGTGTTTTCGTAATCACAGCCTGAACAATGGATACGTCTCCAATATGTTCCACAATTAGCAGCATTTTCATCAGTTATACCATTTAGAATATCTAAATCTCCACCTGCTTCTTGTTTGCTTATCACATACGGATAAAAATTACTCGCTCCAGCAAACTTATCACATGTTTTCCACATTTCAAAAAATTCTTCATTATAAAATCTATTAGAATTAGATTCAGAATCGTACCAGTCATAATTGGTATCAAATCCACAATCATCAAATTCTTTGTGAGTAAACCATATACCCGTGTCTAATATCCCTATTGTAATTCCGTCTCCAGTATAACCAGTATCTTCCCATACTTCATTTGCTCTAACTGTTTGGTGAGATCGTTTTAATAATGGAACTGTAACTGGAACAAAGCTAATATCAAATCCATCTTGATGTATTGCTGATATATCATTATCAGTTAGAGCATGTAAAAATATTCCATTAACTGCTTTATAAAACTCAGCAGATAATTTATTATTTAAATTTGGTATTAGATTTTCTATTCTAGAAATAGCGACATTTATTTTTGATAACAATTCTTCTTCATATAGATGTAATTGATTTTGACGTTCTGTTTTGGATAATCCACCATCTTTTAACTGTTTATATATTTTAGCAGATGGTGGGTCTGGCAATTTAATAAACCAACTTCCTAGATTAGCTAAATCGGGGTCTGAAATATGCGATGGCATATCTGATATACCTCCATTATCTACCGGTGATGGATCTATCGACGGCTTAATACCTTCCCGTTCGCTGAATTGTTCCGGAACATTCTCTATCTCGACATTAGACCTATACTGCTGTTCGGTATTGCGTTTTTTACGTTTGATCCATTCATTCGCTCTTTCGATATTAGAATTTAATGGTGATATTGTCCCTCCTCGATCTAGTCGTTTCGACTTTTGAATTCCCGAACCCTTACCCTTGATCCATTCATTCGCTTTTTCGATATCGCGTTTTGTATCATTCATATATATAAATAGGAAATAATAAAAATAATCCTTGCCCTGAATACTAAATTGTTTGTATTATTAGATGTTAATTAAATAAGGAAAACAATGAAGAAAACATCAACGCCAAAAAAAATAGATCCCTTAGATTATTCTTGGGATAATTTATTTCACATTCACAACAAATATAAAAACAGCTATCGCAAAAAATACAAAAAAAATTCAAAATAATCCTTGCCCCGCATTGGATTAGTTCGTATATTATAGTGTTAATTAAATAAGGAGTTCAATCAAATGAAACAATTAAATAAACAAATGGTCGGCACAGTAGTGAAAGTCG
>NZEE01000068.1 GCA_002688965.1 archaeon
ACTGGAATGGTTAGAATATCTAAAAGTAAAGTAGCATTCATAGAGCAAATTTCTCAAGGATGTGTTAATAATTGTTCATTTTGTATAACAAAGCTTGCTAGAGGTAAATTATTGTCATATGATTCTGAAAAGATTTTGAAAGATTTAGCTACTGCTAAAAATCAAGGATTCAAAGAATTTTGGCTAACATCACAAGATAATGGATGTTATGGGTTTGATAATGATTCAAATGAGAATCTAGCTTCACTAATTAATAAAATAACTACTGAAATTCCTGGAAAGTATTTTATACGAATAGGAATGATGAATCCTCAGCATGTGTTGAGTATTCTACCAGAACTTATTGAATCTTATCGTAGTGATAATGTTTACAAGTTTGTACATATTCCTGTACAATCTGGTTCTGATAAAATTCTGAAAGAAATGAAAAGGGGACATACTGTTCAAGACTTTGTAAAATGTATTGAGGAGTTTAGAAAATCATTTCCTAAGATAACTGTGTGGACTGATATAATTGTTGGTTATCCTGGTGAAACAGAAGAAGATTTCCAAGCTACATTGGAATTGTTAAAGAAAGTTAAGCCTGACTTTGCTAATATTTCTCGGTATAGTGTACGTCCTGGAACTGAAGCTGCGGGTATGAAACAGTTACCAACTGAAATAAAGAAGGAGCGTTCACGTATTGCTTCTAAACTAGTTAATGAAATTTCATTGGAAAAAAATAAAGAATGGTTAAATTGGTCTGGAGAAGCTCTTGTAGATGAGTGGAATCTTAAAACTCAGCAAACTTTAGGGCGTAATTTTGCTTACAAATCAATAGTAGTTGGAAAAGATAGAAATATGTTAGGACAATGGGAAAAAGTAAAAATTAAAGAGGCAAAAGAAACATGTTTAATTGGCTTTTAAAATTTTGCATGTATAGAATACCATGTCGGAAATTATCGGAGATTATACTGGTACATCGTTTGATGACTTCTTAGTGCTTCCTGGCCTTCCTAAGGGAAATCCTGAGGATGTAAATCTTCACACTGATATGTGTGGAATACCTCTTAATGCTCCGTTCTTTACTGCTGCAATGCGTTCTGTTACAGGAAAAGAGCTTGCACTTGCTGCAGGTAAGGCTGGAATAATGGCTGTTGCGCCAAGAGGTCTTGACGTTAAAAGACAGGTTGAAATTGTAGATTTTGTTAAAAGTAGAGAAGTAAAATGTGGTGATATTGAATCTGAGACAAAATCTATTACTATTGATAGTGATAACACCCTTGGCGATGCTTTAAGAATAACAAGAGAACATGGACATTCTCATGTTCCAGTTTTATCTGATAGGAGTGATTTTCGTGGAATGTTTAATTATAAACCATCAGTTCATGATACTATGGATCCAAGAACTCCAATAACAACAATAATGAATCAGTTTGAAGATATGGAAGGTAATAGATTAATTGAAGTTTGTTATGAAGCTGCATCTGATTCTGAAATAAAAGATGTTCTTGAGAAAGGTGGTTATAGATTTGTTCCAGTTCTTGATGAAATTGGAAGACTCTCACGTCTTGTATTCTTACAAAGAGAGGAAGCATACAAAGTTGGTGGTGCTATTGATACCCATGAAGGATGGTTGAAAAGATCACATGAACTTGTTGATGCCGGTGTTAATATGGTATTTATCGATACATCTGATGCTCATACACCATTTACTAGAGAGGTTGTTGAAAAATTTAAACAAGAATTTGATATTCCAATATGTGCAGGAAATGTTGTTACGCCAGAAGCATTTGAATATTTAGTCGATGCAGGAGCTGATGTAATTAAAATTGGTATGGGTCCTGGTTCTATATGTTCAACAAATCAAGTGCTTGGAATTGGATCACCACCTATGCATGCGCTTATTGATATTGCAAAAAAAAGAGACGAATACGCAACAAACGGACGATATATTCCTATCATAATTGATGGTGGTATAAGAGACACTGGAAATATCTCAGTTGCATTAACACATGCTGATGGGTTAATGGGAGGAAAATTATTTGGTGGTTTTGAAGAATCTGCAGGAAGAAAAATTCACGTTGATGGTGGTAAGATTGAAGTTGAAATTTTTGGTGAGGCATCTCGACAATCATATGAAACAACTGGAAATATGAATAGATATACTACAGATGCTGATTCAACTGCTACGTTTCAAGGAGTGACTGGAACTATTCCTTATGTAGGAAGGTTCAAACCAGGTGTTGAAAGACTTAAAAGGACCCTCAAAGAGGCGCTTTATCATGCAGGATGTGATAGTCTTAAAAGTTATAGAGATAATGCTCGTATTGTACGGTTAACACAAAGTGCTAAGGGTGTTGCAGTACCACATGATATAAACGTGAGTGATTAAATGCCACAAAAATTGGATAGCGTATTTGGAATTCAGTGGGGCGACGAAGCAAAAGCCAAGATAGTTGATTATCTTATTTCTCAAGCTGGTGAATCATATGAATTGGGTATTAGATATGGTGGCGGAGCAAATGCTGGCCATACTGTAGTCATTGGTGATGAAAAAAGAGTATTTCATCAGGTTCCTTCTGGTGGTAAAAAAAGAGTTGTTGCAAACGGTGTTGTTATAGATCTTGAAGAACTAAATAAAGAATCAGTAGGATTTGAAGATCAATTATACATAAGTGAGAGAGCTCATTTAGTAACACCTCAAAATAGAGCATTCGAATTGGAATTAGAAAAAGCACGCGGTGCGGCTGCTGTTGGAACTACACAAAGAGCTATTGGCCCTACTTATGCAATGAAAGCATTGAGATATAATCCACGTATGTGTGATCTTGTTGATGCTAATCGTAGAATTGATAAAGACCAATTCAGAAGCGTTCTTGAAGCAGATCCTTTATTTGATATTCTTGAAAAAACTTATGGTATTAAACTTTCAAGAGATGAGATAGCTGAAGAATTCTTTTCACTTGGTGAAAAATTAAGAGGACGTGTTGTTGATACCCAAAAATTAATATATGATGCGTTAGTTGGTGGTAAAGATATTATTTTTGAAGGAGCTCAAGGTGGTATGCTTGATTTAGATGACGGAACATATCCTTATGTAACATCATCACATCCTGGAGTGAGTGGTATACAGGCAGGAACTGGTGTTGCAGTTGAACCAACAAGACGAGTAGCTGTTATGAAAGCTTATACTACTAGAGTAGGTAATGGACCATTTCCAACTAAATTAACTGATGAAATTGGTGAGTATATACAAAAAGAAGGTGCTGAATTTGGTGCAACTACAGGTCGTCCACGTGATTGTGGATGGTTGGACTTTGTTGCTCTAAATCATGTAATGACTATGAATAATCCTACTGAACTTGTTGTCACTAAAATGGATGTTCTTAGTGGCATTGAAACACTTGCATTTTGTACACATTACGAACATGAAACCATGGGTAGAGTTGATGATTTCCCATCTAGACTTCAGGATTTAAATAATATGACACCTCATTATGATTTTATTGATGGTTGGTCACAAGATATAACTGGTGCTAAAACACGCCAAGATTTACCATCTGAAGCTGAAAATCTTGTTCAAATTATTGAGAATACGCTTGGTACTCCTGTATCAATGGTAACTAATGGTGCTGAGAGAGAGAAAGTTATTCCGTGGAATTAATTCTTATTTCTTAGAATGGAATTGCAGATGCTATCATCATTGGTATTCCAAGAATATTGATAATAGTATAAACAGCAAATGCTGCTACTGCAACAATAGCTTTACTTTTTGCATCAGCATCTAAGAATGTTTCGCTTAGTATAAGCCATACTGCTAAAGGTAAAGCATATCCAATAACAAGAGGGTCAAAGAAATTTGCAAACCCTAACCCAAGAGCAATTAAAGGTGTTATAAAGTATGCACCAAGTCCGATAATAAATGAATATTTTACTTCTATTTCGTGTGATATAACATAATCAAGAAGCATGATAACCACAGAAATTATAACAACTTGTATAAGTAATGCTATTACTCCACCTATACTCATAGGTATGTTTAACATTGATAATATAGCGACTGGGTCTACTGCCATGATTAGGATTTCTAAATAATGCTTAATAAAGATTTATTTTTTCTTTTTAGGTTTCTTTTTTTCTTTAATATGTAGCTTTTTTTCAATTGCTTTTGCTGCGGTTTCACCTGAAATCCGTCCTTCAGCTTGTTTCATTATTTGACCCATAAGAACTGAAAGTTTCTTAACAGGGGAAGAATCAACAATTTTATCTACTAATTTATCAACTTCTTTATCTGTTAGATTTGCAAACCTTCCAACAACATCATCTAAACGGCTTCCTTTTGCAACTTCTTCTACAACTTTAGGCACAGAATCTTTTGGTATTTTATTTCTTTCAACTAAATCAAATACTTTTTGTAATTGCTTTCTTGTTAATCTTTTTGGATCTATGTTCTTTCTTTGTAGATTTTTCATAGTTGATATTAAAGTTGTTGCTATCAAAACTGGATCTTGTCCAGTCATTGACTTGAAAGTATCATAATGTTCTGATATTAGTATTTGATTAGCTAATTCTTCTGGAAGAACTTTTTCTAAGAATAGCTTTCTTTCTTCCAATGTTTCTGGTGTTTCCATAGTTTCAATATATTCTTCATCAAGAATCACAGGAGGTATATCTGTTTCAGGATACATTCTTCCTGAACCTGGTAATGGTCTGGTAAACTTACTTGTGGTATCTGGTAAAGCAACTCTTGTTTCTTCAGGAACTCCATTATAGCATAATTTTGCTCTGTTAATTACACTTACTGCAGCTTTTTTTACTTCTGTGCGATTCTTTCCAACTACAATTGCAAGTAAATCTTTTTTATCAGAAAAATTAAACATTCCTTTTGTTTCTTCAATTTCGTTCCTTATTCCATATTTATCTAAATTTTCATCAGTATGAATTATTCCTTGTAAAGGCTGGGCATAGAACGATAGCTCTTTTCCAAATGTATGTCCCCCACATTTTTCTTTTAGAAGTTCATTAAATTTTGGTAAATGGATTGCAAAAACATATCCTTTTTCTTTAACAATTTGTTTTATGAAATTGCAAGTGGTCATTGAAAATGCATCTGTAACTTCTTTTGCAGGTGGAATCATGTTAGGTTTGAAGCGTCTTTTTTCAAGTGTTTGTTTAATTTTCAATAAAGAAAGTTGTCTATGAATTTCATTATCTATTAAATCAGTTACTTTTTTAATTTCTTGGAATCCTTTGATTTCTACTCTTGCGCCAGCACGTATAGAAATATTGACATCTTGTCTTATTGTTCCAATACCTCGCTTTATTTTTGCTGTTCTTAGTGCAGTTCCTATTTTGTATGCTAATTCTAATGCTTCATCAGGAGTCTTAGCTTTAGGTTCTGTTCCAACTTCAACTAAAGGAATTGCCAATCCATTTAATTTGTAAAATACTTCATGCCCTATATGATCTTCAATTCTTGCTGCCTCTTCTTCTAAAGCAACATTATCAATTTTAACTTTTCCAAAAGAAGTATCAATATATCCATTCATTCCAACTACCATTGTTCTCTGAAACCCACCAGTATTTGAACCATCTATAACAGTTTTTCTCATTACATGAACTTCATCAACAACTTGAGCATTAAATAATTTAGATACCTGAACTACGATATCTAGTGCTTGCTTATTTATTTCATGAGGAGGTTCACTATCAGTTTCAACTAAACATGTCTCATTTGGAAATGTTTTGTAATTGAATACTTTGTCTTTTAGATGTTCGTGTATAACAGCTGGATCTATTTTACCAAGTTCGCCTGCAACAGGCCTTAATTTTCTAGTAATTTTTCCGGTTTGGTTATCAACTTGTCCAGTAGAACAATCACAAAATAATTTATTTGTATCTAACCGTTGATGTATTTCTATACCAACTTTCAGTCCCAATTCTTTATAATTCATTTAATCACCTAATACAAAAATGTCTCTGGTAATGAACGTTCTTGGATTTCTCCAGAATAATTCTTAAGCATTTCTTTCCGTATGTGTTCTATTTTCTCTACTGAATCTGCAGGTAATACATGTCCCATTATCCATCCTAATTTTACAAAAGCTGTTTCTGGTAACATATCTTCTAATGGAATAGCACCAGTTTCTTTCAATAATCTTAATCCTGTATAAACATTGAGATTTACTCTACCATACAAGGTTTGAGGAGCAATACAAACAGGTATTCCTTTTTCAATTAATGATTTTATTTTTGGTAGCCATGAATTTTTTCCATCCCAAGTAAGATGACCCAATCCAGTTGCTTCAATAACAATTCCTTTGTATGAGTTTTTTTCATAATAATCAAGAATATCTGGAGATTGGTTTGGATGAAACTTTATCAAAGCTATTTTTTCTTCAAATGTGTTATCTAATTCAACTTTTTTTGTAATTCTTTTTCTAACATGTTTTGATGGTTCTATTTTTCCATCTATCCAAACTCTAGCTAATGGTAAATCATTGATAGGACGAAAAGCATCTCTTCGAGATGTATGCATTTTTCTAACTTTTGTTCCACGACTGAATATACAATAATCATCATTAATTGTTGCATGCATGCAGATTCCAACTTCTGCTATATCACTTAGAGCTAAATGTGCAGCACAAACAAGATTTATGTGGCCATCGCTACTTGGACGATCACTACTTCTTTGCGAACCTACTAGAACAACAGGTTTGTTTAGGTTTTTCAGCATAAATGATAAGATAGAAGAAGTATAATGTAAGATATCAGTACCATGAGTTACAATAACTCCTTTGATATTTTTTTTATTTAGTTCATCTGCTATTGTTCGTGCAAGTTCTTTCCAATCATTAGTGGTCATGTTCTCGCTCATTTTCTGAAAAGGTGTTATTATTTCAATATTTGCTATTTTTGCTAGTTCTGGAGCAGTATCTAGTAACTCGTCTGGTGACATTAGTGATGTAACTGCGCCTGTTGTATAATCAATTTTACTGGTTATAGTGCCACCTGTGGTTATTAGTGCGATTTTCGGCTTTTTACTGGAAAAAGTGAGTTTCCTTGGAATTGGTTTTGCTTTCATATCAGATTGTTTTTTCAGAACCTTGACTTTTGATACTTTCTTACCATTTTTTGTTGATCGTATTCCTATATTGTATCCACTATTTAATTTTATAGCAATATGTTCAGGGTCAGAGCCTTCTGCACGAGGCATTAGAATGCCCTTATAGACTTGTTTTCCTTTTGTTACTTCGACCATATCACCTATTTCTGGTTTTTGAGAAGCCATGGGTATATTTAGTTATTAGATTTTAAATAGATGGGTATTTTCAACCCTAGTTTATTATGGATTTAAATACATTCGCACTTAAGAAATATTATCAAAGACGTATTAAGACTTACAATAACAAGTAACAGCAACAGGCATGTTTCATGACCTGAAATTTGTCTGAACAAATACGTTTTCTCTTTTTAGGACTTACTACCCAAAATTTCAATGTTAAGACGTTAGAACGCGTCTGACATATGTCTTTCGGGGTTTTCTTAATGGAAGAAAACCTATGCACATAAACGAAAGCTTTATGTGCTATTTCCCCCACTAGCTGAGAAGCTTAATCTCCACTATGTGAGATAGCGGTTATTTCCCGCTCATTCCAGGCACAATAGCCCTGGCATCAGAAAGATGGGCTCTCAGCATGGAAAACCGATTGAAAGGAGGTGAGGCAGATGAGTAAGGGCGATGTTAGATTCACCAACCCCCAGAGTGGGGAGACACTCGTTCATTACGAGCGTCATGGTGTGCGTAACCTGTTGTTTGGTCCCACGGGATCTAAGAATCATGGTCACGCAGAGCTTCGCCATAACGGCACCCCTGTCCGTATCAGGGATGTCACCGGCCGGAAGGTTTGCTAATTTTCTGGCTAGCTTCAAATACGTATGGGACCAGTCCTGTTGCTAGGACTGGTCCCTTTTTTGGTTTCAAAGGGAGGTAAACATCATGAATGAGCTACTGCCGTCTTTAGTTGGAAGCCAACCGTTTGGACTTATGCAGGCTCCTGTACACCCTGTCACAGCCATTGCAAGGGCTGATGCGCCTAACACCGCAGCTGCAGTATTGCATCATGCTCTTAGGGTGCGGGAAAACGAGTCCCGTCGGTCGGTGATGAGAGCCATCAGTGGTGGTCACAGAGACATTGCATGCACGTGGCTGCAGCATCGGAATGTTGGTGAAAGCCATATTTCTATTGCTACTGGTGGTGGATCCCACGACAACCGAATGTGGTTCAGTGCTGGCGAAAATGTTGCTCTTCGTACTGACGTTCATATCAGTTAGGAGAGAAGACATGAAAACCAGAACAAAAGAATCCCATTCAACCATAGTTGGTGGGTTGTCGGGTGGAATGCTTGGCGTGTTGCTCTTTGCTGCATGTCCACCTGCAGCAATTGCTGTTGGTATTGGGTTTGGAGCTCTGTGTAAAGGACTCCACAGACGAAATATCAAGAAACTCATGGATCAGCGCAATGCTGGAGACGTTTCTGATATTGTTCAGGAATGGAAGAGAACCAAAGCAGATGGCGACCACTCTATTTCTGTAACTCGTACTGAAAGATTCAATACCTTAACTCACTTGTTCCCGCTTGAACGCACTTGGGAAGTGTCTGATGACTAGAAGGAGAACTTGGGCAGGAAAACAACCTGCCCCTTCTTTTCTACTGTCAACTTATCGGTATTAACAAGACATAAAACATGTTCTTTTTCAATATATATGTTGCAGAATAGAAAAGCTTTAAAAGGCATATAGTAACTAATTAGTAGTAACACAGGTGATATAATGGTATTATTTTGGTTAAATTGGATGCTTTTGGATCATAGAGATAAAGGAAGCGAAAGAACAGCGTATGTAGAGGCTGCTAATAAAAGAAATGAAACTAGAACTGGTTTTAGCCGTATTATTGAATATATGCTAGCTGGAGCTTATTCTGATGTAAAAGTTGGTAAAAATCCAAATAAAGAATATGGAATAGATAAATATGATTCTACTTTAGATGCTAATAGAAAAGATTGGGATGAAAAAGTAAAGTCATTAAGAACAGCAAGAATGAAAGCTGCACTTGATAGTAGAACTGATAAAAAACCAATTAAGAAAGATTTACCTGTTAGTGGTTCTGAACACAGATTGTGTTATGCATAGTTTCTAAAATAACCTTTTTATTCAAAGATTTCTATTATAAATTATGGCATTTGACATTGCAGTATTCTTATTTTCAGAAGTATTGAGATGTCCATGGTGTATTGGTAGCATGACTGGTAATATCATGGAAGACTTAGTAATGTTGTTTTTCTTACCAGTATTGATAATGATATTGTTTGTATATGTACTGATAACAGACTTGAAAATACTTCAGGATAAGAAAGCTGTCAAATTCCTTTTTGGTGTTGGAGCTGTCTTATTTATTGTATTTGGTGGGTTCTATGAGCTGCTGGCAATGGTGACAAAAACATATTTCATAATAATGATATTCCTACTTGGAATATTCTATTTTGTTGTGGGACATTTCCTTAAAGATAAACCAGGTATAGGTGATGCTTCAAACAGTTTGTCACGTTCCAATTATGGCTCACAAG
>NZEE01000069.1 GCA_002688965.1 archaeon
CTTTGATTCCGAATTTCTACTTCTTTAAATGGAGAAATCCCTGTAGCTGAATCTATATCAGGAATACCATGTACATTCTCAACTTGAAGATAGTTACCAGCACTGAATGTAGTCGGATTGTTTTGAATGAAATCAGTAGTTCGTGCTTTATTTAAAGTCACCACGGTTTGGCCAATGGTTTCTACTTCAAATCCTCTAACATAAGCCTTGCCTGGGGAAAGTGTAATTGCTACTTTAGAAGAATCACCACCATCTGCTGATTTATAAACTCCATTATTCAATCCATCATCATAGTGTTCTCGCATATCAATATCAAAACCACGAACCACATAGTCTCCCGATTCGTCATGAGTTCTTCGAGCAAGAGTTTCTTCTAGAACTGAATATTCTGTATTTCTAACCTGAGATTGTGCAGCTCCATTTTTGACTGTTAGGAGCTCAACAAAATCAGCATCATCGGCAGTACCTAAAGATTTCTTGGCTAGAGCTAAAGTATACTTGAGTCTGTGAGCTCCTTTAGCTGCATAATTAGAACTGCCAGTTGCATTGTCTAAAAGAGTTGTATCTTCTTCAGGTGTTGATAATGATTCACCTACAGTAAACCCAATTCTGTAAGACGGAGAATTACTGTACTTATCTAAAAGAATAGTTTGTTGTGCGACTTGAACAAATGTACCTCTGATGTAGTAGATCCCTTTCTGAACTGAAGCCGAAGATCCTGTTCCAGTTGCAGAAGAAGTAGCTGCTGCAGCAACCTGACTATTTATTGCAATGGTGTAGGTAGTATCACCTGAAATATAAGAAAGTGAAGCATCAGTTGTAAGTGATTCCCCATCAGTAAAGACAAATTTTGTAGTTGAATTGACTGCTGTTCCTGAAGATTCATATTTTATAAAAAGAGTCAGATCATCTGTTCCATCAGCAGCTGCAGTTCCTACAACTTTTGCAATAACATTAGATGTTGCTCCTGTGAGTTTCTTTCCGATTAAAGAAGTTCTAAAATTTTCAACTGTATGTGTAATTGCTCCAGAAATAAAAGTTGCTTGAACTTTAACATAAGAATAGGTAATGTCAAATCCTGTTTGGCCAGGAATAATCATCGCCCCTTCTTTGAAGAAATGTGAACCTAATCTCTCTATCTGATTTTGAAGAATGGACTGCATCTGAGTAAGTTCCCGTGCCTGTACAGAATAAGCAGGACGGAATAATACCCTGTGAAAATTACTACCCTCCGTAAAATCATCATAATAAGGAGAGACATTAAGATCGGTTTTTTGCATATTAGAACTCTACAATCAATTTGATATCTTCAGTCTGATCACTAGCTCGACTGATAGGTTTGCGATTTTCAATATAGATAATATCACCAGAATCAACAGCAAATTCTGGATTAGCATATCCAGAAGTGAACGATGTATTATTCAAACTAGAACTATAAGATGTATCTGGAACCCCAGTAGCTGAACCACTAGGAGTAGCATCACCTGTAATTGTGCTATCCCCACCAAAAGGGATATTCTGTTTCCACGTTGAATCTGTACCTTGATCATCAAACATAGTCTGAACAAAAAACAAAACATTATTAGATGAGTCATATTCAACTACAGTTCCTTGTGGAGCAAAACAAGTATACGAAATACCTGATGCTGGTGCCGTCAATCCAGAAGATGCTGACGGAGTTCTTGAAGAAGTTACTGTATATGAAAAGGTATCAACATCATCTACAGTAATATGATGAGTGCCTTGATGCCCTTCAGCATTAGTAACCGATGTTCCTGTCCATGAGCCTCCTGTAACATCGACCATTTGTCCAGTTGTTAATTTATGAGCCGCAGAGGTATTCACTGTTATTGTACTACCCGAAAGAGACATCGTACTAACACTCACTGGTGTAATAGTTTGATAAATTTTTCCATCCACCTTAAACGTACCTGAATTGCTTGCTAACTTGATAGCTCTTGTTTGTCTTGCAGTTGCACCAGTAAAAGCAGAAGCAGTTCCATAGATATTTGGGTTTCTTACAATTCCAACTTGTCGAAAATCATTAACTACACTAAAATCATATCCCTCTGTTTGTTCCAATTTAGTGTCCATCAAAATAAAATGTCCACCTAATTCTTTTGCAGGATTTGAACCATGGCCACCATCTGGACCAATAATAACCTCGAAAGCAGGAACTGAACTTGGAAATGCCAATACATTTGCATTTTGTATATTATGTTGTTCAATAATATCAGCTGCAAGAAGGGTTGCTTGTGTATAATTTGAATCAAGAGTTGATGTTATTTGAACTGCTGTAATTTGGCCATCATTTCCACCACCATCTCGGCCAATAGTAACACTAGCAAGGCCTCCAGTTCCATCACCCCGAATTGGAACATTAGTAACAACCCGATCAGTGCCTACATTCCACTCAGCCCCATCTCCAGTTCCTACTCCAGCAGTAGTTATTAATACTACTGTCAATTTTCCATCAAGACAAACATTATTTGTTACCGGCGATGTTGGTGCCGGCATGAAATCAGGTGTTAAGAAATTTTGAACATCTGTAGTTGAAAGTGTATACATATATTTTACTGTATATCCACCTACTACAAATGGGTCTTTTGAATCATCCGTTGATGGTGCTGTGAAAGCTGAACCTCCACCAATCGCTGCTCCACCATTATTATCTAAAATTTTGTACACTCTATACGCTGCTGTTACAAAATAAAATGTAGAATCAAATATAGTTGAAGCACCTGAAGTTGCGGTTTTTGAAGTAGAATAATCTGGACGCCACATATCATATATTGTAGCCCCCGATGTATCTAAATCTCTCCTTGGTATCGCATGAGTTACCCCTGTAGATACTACCTTTTTAGCAGCCAACATATCATCCCAATATCGAGCCTCAGCTCTACGATTGTCTGGAGGAGTAGGTGGCGCTGAATCCGATCCACCTGTAGTTGCTGTTGCAAAAACACCCGGCCTACCAATGAACAAATAGTAATTGGTTGCCGCTGCTTCAGAGAATGATTCCTTGAATTGTTCAGCGTTATGAAATCTAAATTTTGTTGTGATTATCGCAGGCATTTTTTATCCTTTACCTTGTTAAATTATTTATAATAGTTTCCTATGTCCCACTCGTAGCATCGAAAGATGGTGGGGCTATATTGTCAGAAAAGTCTGGTGGAATTGTATTATCATCAAAACTGACATACTCACCAGAGCTAATATTGATTCCTCTAATGTATGAAGGGGGTGGCACGTTCCACAATTTCCCCGATTCTGAAGGAATAGTCTGACTATCCCCTGTAATTGAGAACCCATCTAGAGATTCTATGACCGTATATGAATTATCTTCAGAAATAAAATAATCTCTATCATTCTCATTGTAGTACATATCGCCTGTACCGTCTTCTGCTATGATTCTCTCTGGTCTGGCTATCTCATCAATCTGAACTCCACCAAACTGTTCTAAAGTCATGTGCATATTCTGTTCATGAACACCTATTTGGATATTAGTGTAATTCATAGTTGAATCATAGACCCCAGCAGTTCCAGCAGTTACATTATCTGTTCCTGTCTCTGGAAACTGTCTTCTTGTTATATTTGGATAAGCATATTCCAAATTAGTTTGTCTTACTGGGCCCGTATCAGCATAACCACCTACTGCCCACATATATCGTGAAGCAGTTCTCTTGGTTGCACCCAATCCATACCTATTTCTCTGAAGAATATCAAAACCACTAAGAATTTCCACCGTAATTGGAATGTCATAATGAGCACTCATTGTGATATCCCTAGTATCGCTGTCAAATGGAGTTGGATAGAAGACCTTAGCATTTGCTGTAAGTACAGCAGGGGATGCAAGATTACTTGCTACTGTATAAGTAAAAGAACTATCTGTAGGTACAGCCGTAACAGTAATTTCTCCACCACCATATCCAGCAGTTGTTACCCCAGAAATTTCAATCTCCTGACCTACTACAATTCCATGTGGTGTATTCGTTGTGACTGTAGCTGTTGTTACCAATCTAGTAATGGAATTAATAACGGCTAGTTGTCCAGTATGGTGACCATAGTGAGCATTAGTGCGTAATGTAGTTCCATCGTCAGCAGTACCCAATCGTCTAGCCACCTTGACTGTAAGAACAGCTTCAAAGAGACTTCCAATAGTTGGAGTTTCAGTTGTAAGTGGAACACCAAGAATTTCAATTGGAGTTTTAAGTTGTGCAGAGACTTGAGAAGTAACACTGACCTCACCAAACATTGCAAACCCAGCTGGATGAACAGCTTTCTTGACTGACCCTCTCCAATCAGCAATCGCAGCTCCTACTCTAACTACATACGAAAAGTCTTGATAATAGTATGAGTCCTGAATCTTCATCAAAGAGTCACTAATCTTACCTTTATCATTTTCAAATGCACCTGCTGTAGTTCCTATTGTTCCTATTGTTGCAGTAATACTTGCTTGAGATTGTTTAGTCAGAATAGCATAATCAGCAACCTCACCTCTCATAAGTACCTCACCTGTAATAAAAGCAGCAGAACTTGAGATTTTTACTGTAAGAATTTGTTCAGTATTCTCCCATGATGTTACTGTCCCAAGAGCCTCTGAGGTTTGGCCTTTAATAGTATCTCCTGCTGCAAAAGCACCAGATAATGTTATATCTGTAGGTGAAGCTTCGTTTATATTGTGTGTAATCAAAAATTTTACAGGAAGAGCTAATGTAGGAGATGTATCAAACCCAGTTCCAAATCTAGTAACCTCAACCCCCTTAACTGCACCAATCCCAGACTGTGACCATGATTTTAATATAGCTCCTGTTCCATGAGTAGTAGCAGAAGTCAAAGTTACTACTGCTCCAGTAGTTGACCCTGTGATTACATCACTCGAAGCAAAAACTCCTGATGCTCCAGAAATACTCATATTTCCAGATCTTAATACTGCAATAGTAGCAGTCAAGCTATTCTGATTAGTGATTGTCTCCCCGGCTTGAAAAGATCCTGATGTTGTTATTGCAAACGTATTCCAATATATTCTAGCAGAAGTCGAAACCACTGAAGGTATTTTTTCATAACCCGAACCACCACTTTGCATAGTAATATTAACAACTTCCTGAGCTTCAGCTGGTAAATTAAGACCCCCACCAGAAGTCAAAGGATAATTTTCAGCAGCATTCCCCCATGTGCCTGATTCTAATTCTATTTGATTGCCAGTATAAGCATCAGTCTGTTCCGTTGCCTCCTCATATACAATATGATCAATTGCTAACATATCATACGTGCTAGCTAAAGTTAATGTTCGTGATCCTGTTTCAGTTGTATTTTTATCTATAGTTATAGTACCATTACTAGAAGACCCCACCGTAACTATCGATAGAATTTTACTAGAAGTTGGTATACCAGCTCCAGAAATAGATTGTCCTACCCAAAGAGTTGTAGTTGTTATATTTGTAATTGTTGGAGTTCCTGAAGCAATAGTTCCTGTAACAGTATGAGTAGTAGTATCTCCAAGTTCAGGAGCAACAGCCCCACCAATACAAGTGATCTTTGCAGAAGCACCAGACCCTTCCGTATTTGCATTATCAAAATAAAGATCCTCACCAACTGAATACCCTATGCCTGGGTGATCAATAATAATTTCATCAACCTCTCCCGAGCCTACATCTACAATATCAATCTGAGCTTGTTGCCCAGTTACACTTGTAACTGTAATTGCATCTGTAGTAGAATATAAAGAACCCCCACTAGAAACTGAAGCACCAGTAAGAATGGTCTGAACCGTTGCAGATATGGAAATGTCAGCATTTGAACTGTCAATACCTGAAACGGTTGCGCCTGTAATAAATGTACCATCAATAGAATCCAAATTAAGGATCAATTGATAAACTGTTTTTTCACCTTCCTGCATTTGAACCACAGCTTCAATTGAAGCAGTAGCTTCAATAGCCCCCAATACTACATTAACTGCTTGAGTAATGGTTTGGCCTACTAAATTACTAGGATCTCCCTCAGATGCAATAACCCTAATAATGGTATCACTAGACCATTCCCCAGCAGAAATCTTGAGAAGATTATCAGTAGGATAGAAAATCTCAGGAGTTTCAGCGAAAAGAAGTCGAAAGAAAAGTTCATGACCTTTCTTAGTTCCTTTTGCTCGATATAAATCCCGAATATTTTTTACTAATTTTCGTTTGGATACTCCTGAAGCAAGGGTATTGGGTATAGCAGTAAGATATGCTTCCCGAAACTGATCAAAAAAATCAGTAATAGTCTTATCTATATTTGCATATTCTAATAATTGCTGGATATTCTGAACTGGATTTCCCTGATACTTGGAAATTGTAGCACTAGCCTTACTAATAGATCCTACAATAATCTCACCAACTTGTAAATGTCGATTCTGTTCAATATAAAGAGTAGAATTAGCATTATCTTGTGCTAATATTGTAGCAACGGCTGTAGAAGTTTGGCCTACAACAGTTTCATCTTTAAGAAATACACCATATCCCGAATCAGTATCAGGTATTTCCAGGCCATCAACAGTAACCTTAGATCCATCTTCTAAGAGTAAAAAATTATCGGTCAGAAGATTTTCTAAAAGAATTTCATCTGAAGACTTAACATTAGTTAAAGTGACCTTTGCGGCCTCCATAAACTGATAATAAAGTCTAAGAAACTCAACAAATACAGGATGATCTGTCCTAACAAACTCAGGAAACCGATCCTCTATAAATGAGGATATTTTATTTTCTAAAAAGGTATTAGCCATATTACGAGGATGAGTACACGCTTCCTACACTTGCGGTTGAACTATTTGTTGTATAACCAACTCCAGCAGTAGCAGTTCCTTCTGCAAACGTATCAACCTCTGCTGTAACTGTACTTTCAACTGTATCAAGTTCCACTATCTGACTTCTTACAGGTATTACATCATTTGAATCCGGCTTGAGTGTAATACTGATAGTACCATCTGAATTAGAAACCCCTGTCACATTAAATGAGGTTAACACCACTGTTCCAGTAGTATAATCTATCGTACCAGCAGTCTCATTAGTATAGGTTTTTGCAGTTCCCCCTAACAGATAGAAAGTCCTCAAAATCCCACTACCATTATCATCTATGTATTGAATATTGCTATTTCCAGATAGATAGAATCCTGTAGACTCTATTATCGTTTGAGTCCAACTGGCTGCTGGATGATATGCGGCATTATTAAAGTTCACCGTATATTTGGTAGCTGCAGCAAGAGTTGGTATCAAAGACCTCTTCAATTTTATTGTTGCTGTTGTAGAAAGAACTGCTTGATCAGAACTATCCATATCCTTAACAAAATTTGAATGACGAAATACAGCATCAAATTTTTGAAGATTATTAGTATTATATGAAATCAATGCTGTCTCACCTAAAGCCTGAATAGTTGAAGCAGTTTTTTCGGTCTGTGTAGAATTATATTTCATAATGACCCCTAAAACAATATAAAGAATTTCTGGATCAACAATTACTGGTGTGACAGAAGCGACATTATAAGCCTTCAAGCTTGAAATAATTTGATTCTTCGTAGTATCTGTTAAAGAAGTGCCTGTTTTTGGTCTAATAGAAATATAGACCTTACCATACACAGCAGGACTGTTATCCTCCCCACCCCAAACCTGTACTGATTTAATATTAGAATATACACTTGGAAGAATTGACTTATAATCATCTGGAGTAACAGCTCGACCCTGAGATGCATATTTCAACGGAGCATTGAACTTAATGGAATCCACTGTTTCTGGATCTCCACCGCCTGAAGCTGATGCTGAAGCCAAAGTAGTTACATTAGTATATCCACCAACGGTAGATGC
>NZEE01000070.1 GCA_002688965.1 archaeon
AGCTCTGCATCGGTTATTACAATCCGCAATCATATCGAGAAGTTGATGTTACGTGGGTTTGTTCCTAGCATTATTGTGATTGATTATGCTGACATTATGCGTTCGACTAGAAGTTATGATTCTTTGCGACATGAGCTTAAATTAATTTATGAGGAATTGCGAAATTTGGCAATGGATATGGGGGTCCCTGTTTGGACTGCATCTCAAGCGAATCGGGATTCTGCAAATTCTGAAATTGTTGGTTTAGAGAATATGTCAGAGGCATATGGGAAAGCAATGGTTGCAGATCTTGTTTTATCACTTTCACGAAAGCCGATGGAAAAATCGACAAATGTGGGACGACTTTTTGTTGCAAAAAATCGTGCTGGAAGGGACGGATTGCTTTTTCCAATTCACATTGACACATCTCGATCTATAATCAAGATAGTGGATGAATCGACATTGACCCTGGAAGAGGCTGTTAAAAGTGATGAGAATGATATGAAAAGTCTTTTGAAGCAAAAGTGGAATGAGGTCAGTAAATTGCAAATAGCTGCAGCTGGAGAAAATAATGGTTGAATATAAAGATGCTATTGCGGCTTCAACAGCATATTTCAATGGTGATGATCTTGCTGCTAATGTATTTATCACAAAATATGCTCTTACGGATAAGGATGGAAATATATATGAGAGCACTCCGGATGATATGCACCATCGAATGGCGAAGGAATTTGCAAGAATTGAAGACAAATATCCTAATCCGATATCGGAAGAAGAAATTTATGAGTTATTTAAAAATTTTAAATATATTGTGCCCCAAGGTTCTCCAATGTCAGGAATTGGCAATCCATATCAGGTTCAATCAATTTCAAATTGTTTTGTAATAGAATCTCCTTTTGATTCTTACGGTGGTATTCTTAAAACAGATCAGGAGTTGGTGCAGATTGCGAAGCGCCGCGGAGGGGTTGGATTTGATATATCAACCATTCGCCCCAACGGTCAGACAACTGCGAATTGTGCAAGGACAACCGACGGCATTGAAGTATTTATGGATCGATTTTCAAATTCATGTCGTGAAGTTGCTCAAAATGGTCGACGGGGTGCGCTAATGCTGACAATGTCGGTTCATCACCCACAGATTCAAGATTTCATAAAAATTAAACGTAATTTAACAAGAGTGACTGGCGCGAATATATCGATCAGGCTTTCGAATGAATTTTTATATGCCGTTGAAAAAGGCAAGAAATTTCAATTACGTTTTCCGGTTGATAGTAGCGATCCTCAGGTTACTAAAATGATTGATGCCAATAAATTATGGGATGAAATTATAGAATCGGCACATGCTTGTGCAGAACCAGGATTACTTTTCTGGGATAATGCAAAAAATTTAACACCTTCAGACGTATATGAGGAAGAGGGTTTTGGTTCCCAATCAACAAATCCCTGTGGCGAAATTGTGTTGAGTCCCCATGATAGCTGTCGTTTAATGGTTGTCAATCTTTTGTCTTTTGTTCGTGATCCATTTACTTCACATGCAGAATTTGATTATGGGAAGTTGGGTGAGATAGTTCACAAAGCGCAACGATTGATGGATGACATGGTTGATCTTGAGGTTGAGCAAGTTCAAAAGATTCTTGCAAAAATTGATCATGATCCTGAACCGGATGAAGTTAAACAAATAGAAAAAGATCTTTGGTCTAATATAGAGACCATGGCAATGCTGGGTCGTCGAACCGGCTTGGGTGTGACCGCTGTGGGGGATGCCTTGGCAGCAATTGGGATTAGATATGGGTCTGATGAATCTATTGAAATTGTTGAGAAATTTTATAAAACATTGGTCTTAAATGCGTATCGGTCATCATGCATCATGGCAAAGGAACGGGGAGCATTCGAGGTTCATAACCATGATAAAGAGCGCGGTCATGAATTTCTAGAACGAATCTGGGAAGCTGCTCCGGATGTATATGAGATGAGCAAAAAGTATGGTCGCCGCAATATTGCTTTGACAACAACAGCTCCAGCAGGTTCTGTTTCCACTTTGACCCAAACTACATCAGGGATTGAACCGGCATATTTGTTAAAATATACACGTCGAAAAAAATTAACGGAAAATGATGTGGACGGTCGAGTCGATTTTATGGATGATATGGGGGATCGATGGCAGGAATATGATGTATATCACCATGGATTCCAACAATGGTTAGAACAATCAGGCATTGGTGAAGAGAAATCAGGGTCATATGAAAAACTTGAAGAAATGAGTCCCTATATGAATGCTACTTCCAATGACATTAATTGGATTGCAAAAGTAAAAATGCAGGCTGCAGCCCAAAGATGGATTTGTCATGCGATATCAAATACAACGAATGTTCCAGCTGATACTGATGTTGACACCATTAAGAAAATATATTTGGAAGGTTGGAAATCAGGTTGCAAAGGTGTGACGGTTTATAGGGATGGTTGTCGTACAGGGGTTTTGGTATCAAAAAAAGATGATATTAAGTTTAAGATGCACGATGCCCCGGAAAGACCCCCGGAGCTCCCTTGTTTTGTTCATCATGTGAAGATTAAAGGAGAGGCCTGGACAATATTGGTCGGATTAATGGATAATAGGCCATATGAGGTTCTGGGAGGTCTTCAAAAATATATAGAGATTCCGAAAAAATACAATGAAGGGATTATTGTAAAACATCCTCGCAAGAGCCGCAATTCTATTTATGATATGCGAATTGGTAAGAATGGAGATGAGTTTTTAATAAAGGATATTGTGTCTGTGTTTGATAATCCTAACTATGCCGGATATACCAGAACAATTTCTTTGGCTTTGCGTCATGGAGCCCCGATTCATTATGTTGTGGAACAATTACAAAAAGATATCGATGCTGATCTATTTTCCTTTTCCAAAGTTATCGCTAGGGTTCTTAAAAGCTATATTAGCAATGGCACAAAGCCAGGAAAAACCATGTGCCCAAATTGCAGTGCAGAAGATACTCTGAGATATCAGGAAGGATGTGTTAGTTGCACAGCATGTGGTCATAGTAAATGCAGTTAATTAATGGAGATATATAAAATATGAAATGGATCTCTAAGATTTCTCCTCTTTTGAAGGAATATGAATTACGTCGAAATCCCATTATTGCAAGAGTAAATAAATTTGATGAAGATTCTGCAAAGCAATTTCAAGATGAAATTGCTGCGGCTCACAATACAGGACAGAAAGTAATTCCGATAGTGATTGATTCATATGGCGGACAGCTGTATAGTTTAATGGCTATGATTAGTGCGATTAGGCATGCAGAATTACCTGTTGCAACAATCGTTGAAGGAAAGGCAATGTCATGTGGTGCTATTTTATTTTCTTTTGGCGAAGATGGGCTTCGATTTATGGATCCTGATGCCACATTAATGATTCATGATGTTTCATCTATGGAACACGGAAAGGTTGAGGAAATTAAGGCATCAGCTGAGGAAGCTGAGAGGTTGAATCAAAAGGTGTACACCATGATGGCTCGTAATTGTGGTAAAAAAGATGATTATTTTCTTAAGCTTGTTCACAAGAAAGGGCATGCGGATTGGTATTTGGATGTTGACGATGCAAAGAAGCACGGATTGGTTAATCAACTAAGAGTGCCCAAACTGAGTATTGATATATCAGTAGATATTGAACTAGATTAATTTGAGAGGATTATAATGCTAGAAGTAAAACAACGTGAAAAATTTAAAAATATCTTGACAGATGAAGCATTGTCATTTGTAGAAGACTTGTGTCATCTTTTTACAGGAAGAATTGATGGGGCTTTGGAATCCCGGGAATATCTTCAATTTTATTTTAATTCAGGAGAAAAACCTGATTTTTCTCCTGATACTCAGGAAATTAGAGATGGAGATTGGACAATTGCTGATGTTCCTCCGGAAATTGCTGATCGTCGTGTAGAGATTACGGGTCCGCCTGATCGTAAGATGATTATTAATGCTCTTAATTCTGGTGCCCGAGTTTTTATGGCAGATTTTGAGGATTCAAATTCGCCTACATGGACTAATTGCGTGCAAGGCCAGGTTAACCTTTATGATGCAGTGAGAAAAACTATTGATTATACCAATCCAATAAATGGAAAATATTATGAATTAAAAGAAGAACCTGCGGTCTTATTTGTTCGCCCCCGCGGATTTCATCTTCAAGAAAAAAATGTATTTTGGAATGGTAAATCAATTCCAGCCAGTTTATTTGATTTTGGAATGTACTTTTTTCATAATGCCAAAAGATTAATTCAGGATGGTTCAAGACCTTATTTTTATTTGCCCAAGCTTCAGCATCATTTGGAAGCAAAAATCTGGAATGACATTTTTGAATATAGCGAAAATTATTTAGATTTAAAACATGGCACTGTTAAGGCGACTGTGCTTATTGAAACTTTACCGGCAGTTTTTCAAATGGATGAGATTCTTTATGCTCTTAAAGATCACTCTGCAGGATTGAATTGTGGACGGTGGGATTATATTTTTAGTTTTATAAAAACAACACAAAATGATCCGAAATGTGTAATGCCTGATCGTGATCAAGTCGCAATGACCCAACATTTTATGCGATCTTATACACAATTATTGATTGCTACTTGTCATCGTCGTGGAGCTCACGCCATGGGAGGAATGGCAGCACAAATTCCTATTAAAAATGATGAGGCGGCAAATAAGACTGCTTTAGCTAAGGTTTGTGATGATAAACTGCGGGAAGTTCTTGATGGGCACGACGGGACATGGGTGGCACACCCAGGCTTGATTCCTTTGGCAATGGAGATTTTTGACGCTCATATGAAAACGCCCAACCAAATTCATCACCAAATAGAAAATTTTAATGTTTCTATTGGACAAGCAGATCTTTTGTGCGTTCCAAAAGGCACGTGCACAGAAGCAGGATTACGTAAAAATATTCGAATTGGTTTTCAATATGTGGAAGCGTGGCTTGGGGGAAATGGGTGTGTGCCATTAAATAATTTGATGGAAGATGCTGCAACTGCAGAAATTTCTCGTGCTCAAATTTGGCAATGGAAAAAGCATGCAGTTCGTTTGGATAATGGAAAGAGAGTAACTCCTTCTTATTTACGATGGGTATTAAATGATGAATTAGGAGAGAGCCTAAGCCTTGCACGAACAATATTTGAAAATCTTTGTTTGGCAAATACATTAAGAGATTTTTTAACCCTAGATGCCTATGAGGAAATCGCATGATTGATAACGATGGAATGTTAAGATCTTATACATTAAAAGATGTGGAAAATCTGCGCGGTTCTTTGATTGAAGAACATACACTGGCAAGAAAAACGGCACAAGCATTACGGCGTTTATTAGAAGAAAAGGATTATGTGCATGCCATGGGAGCCGTTACCGGTAATCAGGCAATGCAAATGGTAAAAGCAGGATCAAATGCAATATATTGTTCTGGGTGGCAAGTGGCTGCTGATGCTAATGATTCTCATGAAATGTATCCGGATCAGAGCCTCTATGCTGTACATAGTGTTCCTATGTTGGTTCAAAAAATTAATAATTCTCTTCGCCGTGCCGATCAAATTGAATGGAATGAAAATGATGGAAAAGCTATTAGGGATTGGTTTGCTCCAATTATCGCGGATGCTGAGGCAGGATTTGGTGGACCGCTTAATGCTTTTGAATTAATGAAATCCATGATTCGTGCAGGGGCAGCTGGTGTTCATTTTGAAGATCAGCTATCTTCTGCTAAAAAATGTGGTCATTTGGGAGGAAAAGTTTTAGTACCCGCATCAGAATTTATTAAGAAATTAATTGCGGCTCGATTGGCTGCGGATGTGATGGGAACGGAAACTGTTATTATTGCTAGAACTGATGCAAATAGCGCTAAATTATTGACATCGAGTGTGGATGAAGCAGACCATCCATTTATTATTGATGATATGACCACCGGTGAAGGTTTTTATAGAATTACCGGTGGAATTGATATGGCTATTGCTCGGGGATTGCAATATGCTCCCTATGCCGATCTTTTGTGGTGTGAAACCAGTACTCCTGATTTAGAAGAGGCACAAAAATTTGCTGATGCAATTCATGCTAAATTTCCCGATAAATTATTGGCCTATAATTGTTCTCCAAGTTTTAATTGGCGTAAAAATCTAGATGATGAGACAATTGCTAAGTTTCAAAGAGAGCTTGGGATGATGGGTTATAAATTCCAGTTTATTACGTTGGCAGGGTTTCATAATCTTAATCATTACATGTTTCAATTGGCATTAGACTATAATAAAAGAGATATGCCAGCATATGCAGATTTGCAAGATGCCGAATTTGCTGCAGAAAAATCAGGCTATACAGCTCATCGTCACCAAAGAGAAGTCGGTACAGGATATTTCGATGCGGTTGCTCAAGTCATTTCATCGGGCGAAAGTTCGATTTTGGCATTAGAAGAATCAACTGAACGTGATCAGTTTTAATAGGCACATTATGAAAAGAATATTGGCAATTTGCATTCCTTTTTTTGTTGTGATGTTTCTCAATCCTCAGGTTTTAGCAAAAGATAATGCAGCAATACAATTTACTAAAGATTTTTCATTAATGGATTTTCAGCGAGGATGTCATGATGAGCTCCCGGAAAAGTATTTGGATAATTTGTGTCGATTGGCTTATAATTTGCAGATTATTCAAGATCATCTTCCTGAAGGTAAAAAAATCAAAATTATTTCAGGTTATCGATCACCTAGGTGCAATAAACGGGTTAGCGGTGCTAAGAAATCGCAGCACATGAGGGGTAAGGCTGCTGATATTCGTGTGAAAGGAATGTCGACTAAGAGATTAAAGCGACTCATTGAACGATTGATCAAGGAAGATAAGATTGCCGATGGTGGGGTGGGATTATATCGAAGACATGTTCATTATGATGTTCGGGATTGGCATGCCAGGTGGAAGAAAATACGGTATCAAGGGGGAGTATGTGATTAAAAGAATTGAGCTTTATGAAGACGGCATTGGCTCAGTTGAATATGTTTCACATATGGGAAGTGATTTAACAGTTGTCAATTCTGCTCGAGTGTCGTTTGGAAATGAAAAACAGGAACTTGATAAAAAAGATGTCAAGCTTATTCATTATTTAATTAAACATCGCCACACTTCCACTTTAGAACACTGCACAATCACATTTCGGTTTAAGGTACCTCTTTTCATAGCTCGTCAACACATGAGACATAGAACATGGTCATATAATGAAATCTCTAGAAGATATACTGAGTTTAATATTGAATTTTATGAACCAACACAGTTTCGCACCCAGCATCATTCCAATAGGCAAGCAAGTAATGAGACATTGATCAATCCTGAGGTGATGAAAGGAAAAGCTTCTGATGTATTAAGGTTGCATCACAAAATGTCTTTAACACTTTATAACCAGTTTTTAGAAATGGGAATATGTCGGGAACAAGCACGGGGTCTTTTACCGCAAAACATGTATACTGAATATTATGGCACTGTGAACCTGAATAATCTTATTAAATTTATAGAACTCCGTACACATCCCGGAGCGCAATGGGAAATTCACAAGGTTGCCATGGCATGTCTTAATATTGCTGAGCAGTTATGGCCAGAGAGTGTGAAAGCCTATAAAGAGATTCGGAACGAATCATTTCATCCTTGATATTTATTTCTAATTAGAGGATAAATAAAATGGCAACCCCTGAAATGAATGTAAGAGGATATCTAAAACCTGCAGCTGCTTTTCATACTTTAAAAGAGTGGGAAGAAATGGCTACATATTTGCTTGATCTACAAGGGCGGGGGATTGACACTCGCGGCGGTGAGTTGGGATGTAAGATGCCAACTGGTTGTGATCATGATGATTTGGATCGTTTTTTGTTGTTGATTGCCGAGTATTTCGGATATCAGTTATCAGAAGAAGTGGATCGTTGGGATCTATTAACACAGAAAAATGTTTTGGATTTTATTGAAGATTTTGTTAATCATAGGCTTTGGGCGTTTAATACTGAATATGGTCATTATTTTCAAGATATTCAGAAATTGAAGTTTACCTTTTTTTATTCCCGTGGCGATATGGAACCTTACGTGATGTTAGATGATGAGTATACAATTCAACTCTATGGATCAATTTATAATCCCAAGTTATTATGTCACTATACTACTGCTGAAGGTGTTGAGAGAATGATAGATGCTATTAAATCTGGAAATGAATTTGATATATCTTCATTTACCGTGATGGATCGTCCATTTTTTCGACCAGAATCTAATATTTTGATAAAATTTATTGGAAATGTTCGGGCTGGATTTCGAAGCGATATTAAATCAATGGCATTGGATAATGGGCGACGTGCATGCAATATGCATCGTTTGGAGTATCCTGGTAAGGATGTTAATAATATTTGTTATGAGTTGGATTCTTGTGATGGAGATACTCGAACTAGCCTGTGGAATGAATATATTGCTACTCCTATTGAGATAGTAGAAATTCAAGAACGATAATTTATACACATTAATTTCATTTATTATTATTCAGAGGAGGTAACAATGACTTGGAAACCACCCAGATCACCATACAGTTTGTTACAGGAAGGTTACTGGCCAGACCAATGCAAGATTCTTGTGTGTTGTTTGTTATTGAATCAAACATCACGAAAACAAGTTGATCCTATGATTGATGAATTTTTTGAGA
>NZEE01000071.1 GCA_002688965.1 archaeon
ATCCTGTTCACAATCTGGATCATAACAATCACTTGAATAATCATCAGTTGCTCCTAGCCAATCTTCACATTCTTCGTTAGCATACAAATCATAATATTCATCTTCTGTTCCAAACCAACAATCTAAAGCGTCTTGTGGTAATTCTTGATATTCTCCATCAAATTCAACACATTGACCGTCAACAGCTTCTTGGTCGAAATAGCAACATAAATCATCATCAAAAGAATCAATAGAAGCAACACATGACAAACCTATCTGACATTCATCATCATAATCACAATCTCCTTCGTAAGCCATTTTATCTTCAAGAGGTACTTCTTCTGCAACACATTCACCATTTGATGCAAATTCATATGATTGACAACAAAGACCACTTCCAAAGAACCAATCAGTTGAGTCTACGCATAAAAGTTCTTGTTCACATTCTGCATCAAATTCACATGGTCCTTCTCCGTATAAAAGTAGTTCTTCATCTTCAAAGTCGTCTTCAAAATAAATATCTTCTACACACTCTCCAAGATCACCAGCATAGATATCACACGTATCTCCTTCATAACAATCATCATCTGAATAGCAACCTTCTAAACATTCGTTATCAATACATATTTCACCATAATCACAATCGTAATCATCTTCACAAATATCACCAATAGCTAGACCTGTTATACCGGAAAATATGTCATTTAAATCAACAGCTGCATATGCGGTTGACATAGAAAAAACTGCTACTAAAACTATGAATAAAGTTATGATACGATTCATAAATTATATTGGATTTTATAGTATATATCTATGTATTTGGTTGTTTGTGGCTTAAAAATCTATTTATATACTCTGATTGTTATTTTTAAATAGCAGATAAAATAAACGTAATTAGATTGAGGTGTATGTATGGCAGAAAATGTAAAAGATAATAATGACGAAGAATATGAGCTTGTTCCATTAAATCCTATTAGGAAAATTGAAAAGCGCCTAGCACAAGTTGAGCAAAAGAAAAGTGGTGGCGAAATCAATAAGGAATTATTAGACATGGCTCGTATAAATCAGGAAGTTGTGGATGATTTAGTTAAGACCAATTCTAAGATGACTTCAAAAATTGCAGAAATGATTGATTCAACTGAAAAACTTACAGATAAAATCAGTTCATTTATAGATAGAATTGAAGTTAGTGGAGAAGAAAGCGAACACAACACTGAAGATGAGAAAAAAATGGTTAGTAAATTGGAGAAGTTGGAAAAGAGACTTAATGCTGTGATTGTATCTGGCTCAAGTCAAAGACGCTCTGCGGTTCCAAGACGACAACGACCATTAAGAATGCCTTAATTTCTGAAAGTTTTATTCTTTATTTGATTTATATATTGGAACTATCATATTTAGATTATGATAAGCAGAAAAGGTCAGCAAGATGTTCTATCTGCTGTTATGCTTACAGGAATTATGGTAGTTATTGTTGGTTCTGTATATTTCTGGGGTATACCATTAGTTCAGAAAAATAGAGATGTGAATGCTTTGCAAAATTCTGAGGACTTTATGCGCACTTTGAGTGATAAAATTAAATTTGTTGCAAATAATGCAGGAAGGGATCAACTTTCTGTTAATGTTCCTGTTATAATATCATTTAATAGTGAATTTGATGCTATTACTCTTGCAATAGAAACAGAAGGTTCTATTTATGCAGCAGAAGCAGACATACCGTTATCAAGAACAGGAAAAGAAACGTGTACATTTGAAACAGAAACAATTGGCACCTGGGGAGTAGACCAACCAGAAGTATTATGTGTAAGATCATCAAAACTTGCAGAAAATGCATACAAGAGCATATATACACTGCAATATATTGATTTGGAGAGAGCAATTACTGAGACTGCTAGTAAGACACATAGAATAGATTTAACTGGAACTGATGGAAGTGTTGGTCAAGACCATAGTATTGTAATAGAATATGATGGTGCTACTGAAATTGGCACTGTATTAAATACCAAAGTCAAGATAACATTATTATGATTAATAGGAAAGGTCAGACTCGAATTGTAGGAGAGATGCTTCTTTTTGCAGTAGGAGTTATGATCCTTAGTTATATTCTCATAACATTTGGTATAGTACAAACTGGTGTTAATGAACTTAGTGTAGTAGATCAGCTTCGGGGTGTTAATAATTATATAACCACAACATTCATGACTGTTGCAAATACCGAATCATCTAGAGCTAATATGACAATCGAACTTCCTCTTAGGGTTTCAGGATTTGATTATATTATTGAGATATATAATGATGAAGAAACGCTAGATGATTATTATTTAGTTACATATCTTGCAGATGAACCGTCAACAAATACAACTGAGCAACTTTTTAATAGCAGAAACAATTATATTATAGAGGAAACGGTACTTAGAAGTACTAATGTGCATTATGTTGTGAAACTGGAAGATGAAAAATTAAGTATAGAATATTTTCAATTTCCTGAGGTGATAGAATGACTAAAAAAATGAGGTTTAAATTTAGAAAACCTAGTTTTGTGGAAGAAATTACTTCTGGAAATACTGATTCAATTTATGGTGGAAAGATAAAAACTGGAATGTTGAATGCTAATACATCTAATGATAAATTTATTGAAGATAAAAAACCAGAACCTAAACAAAAGAAAGTGTTAGTAAAATTCGTACCAATGGATATCCCTGTTTCTGAAAGACGTTTTGATGATATGGTTATTGAAACTACTACAACAGATAAAGAAGAGATTCCATCATATGAAACCCAACCAAAACCATATCGTCCAATAAAACTTTCGTTTAAACCAAAAAAGCCTGAAGATGAGGAAATTAAAACCCCAAAATTCAAACCACCTAAAGCAGGGATGGTTGATGGAATAAGTACAGGTATGCTGCCAACAATGGGTGGTGGACAAAATATTATAATCGGTGGTGGGGAAGGACTTGGTTCTCTTGAAGAACTTCTTGGAAAAAAGAAGAAAAAGAAAGAGGTTGATGGTTTTGAAATACCTTTTATTGAAAATGTTGACATACCAAAATTTATGGAACTTCCACAAAAAGAATTAAGAACTGTTGATGAAAGATATCCTCTTGTTCCGAGACATCCAAAACAAAATGAAAGGGTATTTGCTTATGCACGAATATTTTGGGATTTTAAGTCAAATCAACTTACTTATGAAGTTATTGAACCAAAATTAACTCCAGAAGAAAGTAAAAATATACAAGAGATAAAGGAATTTATACAAGAAAAACTTGATATAAATTTTGCTACAATTAGAAAAAAAGAAGCAGTTAATTATATTAAAAAAATATTTGATGATGCTATTTCTTATTTTAAAATTACAGATAAAGAAAAACATGGAATTTACATTTATTATATTGTACGGGATTTCATTGGATTAGGAAAAATCGACACTCTTATGAGTGATGATATGTTGGAAGATATTTCATGTGATGGTGTTGGTATACCATTATATATTTATCATCGAAATCCAAAATACGGTTCATTGAAAACAAACGTTTCTTTCAAAGATAAAAATGAATTAGATAGTTTTGTAATGAAAATATCTGAAAGAAGTGGAAAAAATATTTCTGTTGCTAAACCATTATTAGATGGTACATTACCAGATGGGAGCAGAGTTCAAGCAACTCTTGGTAGTGATATCGCACGGTTAGGAAGTAACTTTACTATAAGAAAGTTTACTGAAAAACCACTTACTCCAGTTGATCTTATACAATTTGGTACTATGGATGTGAAAACAACCGCGTTTCTGTGGTTGTGTGTTGACTATGGTTCATCTATAATGATTTCTGGTGGAACTGCTACAGGAAAAACGAGTATGTTAAATGTTCTGTCATTGTTTATTAGACCTCAGATGAAAATTATCAGTATTGAGGATACAGCTGAATTAAGGTTACCTCATCCTCACTGGATACCTGAAGTTGCTAGAGCACCAATAGAAACTAAGGGTGAAATAGACATGTATGAATTATTGAGAGAATCTCTAAGACAGCGCCCTGATTATATTATTGTGGGTGAAGTTAGGGGTAGAGAAGCTTATGTATTATTTCAGCAGATGACTATTGGACATCCAAGTATGTCTACTATCCATGCTGAGTCTATTGATAAGCTTGTTGACAGACTTACTACTGCTCCTATATCCCTTTCGCCAAATCTTCTTCAGAATCTTGATGTTATAGTATTCCTCAAAAGAGTAAGAAGGAAGAATAGAGTTTTCAGAAGAATAGAAGTTGTTCAAGAAATGGTTGGATTTGATAAAAAAGCTAATGTTCCTATATCTAACACGGTTTTCAAATGGGATCCTAAAGATGATGAATTTGAAATAAAAGGTAAAAGCGTTCTTTTGAAAAAAATATCTTCTGCTTTGGATATGAGTGAAGATGAGATAAAAGAAGAGATAGAAAAAAGGGCGTTAGTGATTAAATGGATGGTTCAGAAAGGAATAAAGGATTATAGACAGATTGGACAAATCATTAACATGTATTACACTTCTCCTGATTACGTTATACAGCGTTTGGGGGCTGAAGTAGCATGACTTTAATTAATAGTATTGCACTTTTTTCCAGAAATATGTTTGGTAAATATGCAAAAACTTTCAAACCATACCTAAGCGATGTCCAGAAAGATATAGAAAAAACAAAAATTGGTTTAACACTAGAAGAGTATATTTCGGTTGCAATATTCACATGTATTCTAACTTTTTTTATTGAAACTATAATGCTTACATTAATTTTCGCAATTGTTATCAATAATGTTATTTTTGGAATTGTTCTTGGAATAGGATTGTCTATTATCCTAACTGGTATAGTAATATTTTTGTTTTACTTATATCCTAGCGTTGTTTCTGGTGGACGTGAAAAAAATATAGATAGGATGCTTCCTTTTGCAGTATCATATCTTACTGCACTCTCAAGTGGAAGTACTGAAATATCAAGTATGTTTAAGACTCTTGGTTCTTTTAAAAAATATGGTGAGATAAGTGCTGAAGCTAATACTATTGCAAGAAATATAGATATGTTTGGAATGACTGCAGTTGAATCAATAAAGAGAGTTGCTGAGCGTACACCTTCTGAAGGATTCAAAGATTTGCTTTTTGGAATAAATACTGTTCTTGTTTCTGGTGGGGATTTAATGAGTTATCTTGATGGAAAGAGCAATGATTTGATGGCTGACTATAGAAGAACAATAAGAAAATATTCAAATACATTATCTCTTTTTGTGGAAATATATCTTACTTTACTGATAACTGGCTCTGTGTTTTTCATTGTATTATCTTCAGTTATTTCAGTTATATCTGGTGGTCTTGGAACTGTATTATTACAAACTTTTGTTGTGTTTGTATTACTTCCAATAATATCAGCTGGGTTTATACTATTAATTAAATCAACATCGCCGACAGATTAGGAGTGATTAGATGAGGAAAAAAAGTACGTTTGAAAGTCTATTTGGAAACAATCTTATGCAATCCCCTTTATTTTTTGTAATATTGTTCCTTGTAATTGTAATTATCGCTATATTTGTTGGGTTTGTTGTAGGAATCGCAATGACCTTTAACATAATAATATTTGGTCTTTTGGTTATCGCAATCCCTTATTTTATATATCAATTCTTTGAATTCAAAAAAATCAAAGCTTATGAAGAACAATTCCCAAATTTCCTTAGAGATTTATCAGGTTCTCTTTTTGCTGGTCTGTCTATGATACAAGCTATCCAATCATTAGCTAACAGTAATTATGGCGACCTTACAAAAGAAGTAAAGAAAATAAACAATCAGATAAGTTGGAATATTCCAATGGAGGATGTTCTTTCCAGCTTTAGTGATAGGATGAAGAAAAGTGAAATTATAAGCATGTCCTTGATGGTTATGTCACAAGCTCAAAAATCCGGTGGAGATATGCAAAATATACTTGGTTCACTTGCTGATAATATTGAAAAAATAAAAGATGTTGAAAGTGAGAAAAGAGCTCTTCTTGGTCAACAAGTTACAATGATGTATGCAATATTTTTTATATTTATTGGAATATCAATTACTCTTATCATGTTCCTTGTTCCGTTGTTACAATCTAATGCTATTACTCAAATGGGTTCTATTGGTGGTCTTGGTGGTGGCGATGTTAATCCATGTCAAGTATGTATTGATAACCCAGATCCCGGATGTTTTAGTTGTGGAATTATAACCCATGTTTCTAATACATTCTCATTTGGAGGAGTAGATGATCCTCAATCATATTACAAATCATTATTCTTTTTGATGATAATTATTCAAGGTATATGTTCTGGTCTTGTTGCTGGCCAGATTGGAAGCGATTCTGTTGTCGGAGGTATAAAGCATAGTCTTATAATGGTGGTTTCAGGCTTTGTTATATTCCTTGCAGCAACAGGTCTTGGTTTTATATAAGAGGTTAGAAAATGAAAGCACAAACAGGTATTGAATTTATTGTAAGTACTATGATATTTCTACTTACAATAACATACGCAACATTAACTATTATCAACAATATGCCGGTGTATCATGATTACGCTGTTACTGAAGACTTGATAACCAGATCCTATCAAATGTCTGAATATATTGTATTTGATTATCTTGCATCTACTGATAGATATGTGATTGATAGTGTTAAGAAAAATGCTCTTGTGGATATATGTGAAGGAAGTGGTGTTGATACTGTAATAAGAAATCAAAATATACGTGACGAGTTTGATCTTGACTCAAAGGACATAATATTAACTATAAAAGAAGTTGACGATCCACGAACTCAGGGGACTGAAAATGATTTAGTGATTAATTGCAGAAGCACAGCTTCTTCAATTAGTAAAGAAATTACAGTTAGACGTTATGCTATTTATGATAATAATATTGTAAGTGTTGAGGTTGCTGTTGTATGAGAAAAAGAAAAGGATTTATTAAAGTTGTTGAAGCTATTGTAGCATCTATCATAGTGTTGGCTTCGCTTACATACTTTTTTGGTTATCATATTGAACCTTCTGACTGGCCAGATTCTCAATTAAAAATTCAAAGTAGAGATTCCCTAAATGTTCTTGATTTCCAAGAGGGTTTAGAAAAATATATGCAAAGTGGTGATGCTGTAGATCGAGATAATTTGAGAATACATATAGATTCCATGGTTTCTGAAAGAATAGGATTTGCTATTAATATTATAGGTGCTCCTAATCCAGTTATATCCATTGCATGTGTTTACTGCAATGAAAATGAGGGGTTAATCGGGGAAAAGGAAGCTATTGAAAATCGAACTGATCCATTTTCTACTATTAGTGGATATGATATGCGCGGAAGGAAATTAAGAGTTGCTGTTGATAATAAGTATGCAATAACTGACATCAATGAAGCTGACGAAAAATACGATATCATGTTCATATATGGATATCCTGATATTGGTTTTACTGTTGATGAGAGAACAGAGATAAAAGAATATCTTGAAAATGGTGGAAATGTGATATTGTTTGGCCCTCTTGACGGAATAACATCTGATGACGACTCTTTTATTCAAGATGTGTTTGGAATCTCTTCTTTTTCAGGAAATTCTGTGATTAGAAGTAGTTTTGTTGATGAAGTAAATGATGCTGGAACATCTGCTTCAAAAATATATTATTATTACTATAATCTTACTGGAAGATCGGTTTTAGCTAACTTTAATCTTAATGCTAATAATGTTGATAAAAATATCAATACTATTACACATTTTGATGATACTGCATCAATTCAAGTTAATGAATATGAAAATGGTAGAACTGCATGGGTTAATTCATATGACCGAAGTGATAGAAATGTGAATAGTTTACTACAGAGCGTCCTGTTTTGGTTGGCTGAGGACTTTGAAATTATACCAACACCTCAATTTACATTGACCCTTCCAAGCAATTTCTTCAAAACATACTATTTGATGTCAAGCATTGAGGATTCCTTTAATATGTATAAAGTTGGATTGACAATGTGGTACATCTTTTAATGAGTTTAAATCGTTTTTTACTAACCTTCAAAGGTGATAACATGGAAAATGAATTTTGTATAAAATGCGGGAAAAAATCTGTGAAAAAAAGTAATTTCTGCGAAAAATGTATTCAAAATCAGTATGATTTGTTTAGTGTTAAGAATGTAACTGCTCAGAAATGTAGAGTATGTAAGCTTTATGAAGTAGGTAGAAAATGGGTTGCGTTTAAAGATGATAAAGAAGCTGCATTAGAAATTGCACAGAATAATATAAAGATTCTTGGAGATATCTCGGATATAAAATTAAAAGCAAAGGACATGTTTGGTAAATATCAGGTGAAAGTTTCAGCAAAAGGTGCTGTACATGAGCTTGGAACTGATGTAGTGGTGAAGAAAAAAGAAACCAGAACAATGATGGTTATATTCAGACGATTGAAATGTGATATCTGTGTAAAGATGAGTGGAAATTACTATGAAGCGTTAATTCAATTAAGGGGAGATAAGAAAGATAAACTTCTAAAAGAAACTAAACTAATTGCACGTGAAAAAGATATTGTAGCAATAGAAGATAAAAAAGAGGGATATGATGTGCGTATTATGTTTAAGACTAATGCTAAACGAATTATAAGTATAATAAAAAGAAGAAAATTATCAAAGATGATAAAGAAGTCTTATAAAGATAAAGGAGAAAAGAAAGGTAAAAAGCTGTATAGAGATTACTATTCAGTGAGATGATTATTATGGAAGAAGGACCAATTCGAGTGAGAATGCCAAGAGGAAACCAATTGTTTGGTGTAGTTGAAATGTTACTTGGTAATAGTATGCTCCGTGTTAGATGTAGTGATAATAAACTAAGATTAGGAAGAATACCTGGAAGATTTAGAAAAAGATTGTGGGTACGCCCTAAAGACATTGTACTTGTAGAACCATGGGAAATACAAGGCGATGAAAAAGGTGATGTTGTTTACAAATATAGAAATGCAGAAGTTCAATGGTTGAAAAGAAAGAATATACTAAAAATGGATATCTAAGGTGATTTCTACATGATCAAGAATGTTAGAATACCTATTCCCAGAATCGCTGTGCTTATAGGGAAAAATGGTGCTACAAGAAAGAACATAGAGAATTCATGTGATGTTAAGCTAAAAATATACAAAATTGGCGGAAACGTTGAAATAGAAGGAGAAGCTCTTGGTGTGGTTATAGCTGAAGTTATTGTTACTGCAATTGCAAGAGGGTTTTCTCCTGAAAAAGCTAATTTACTTCATGATGAAAATAGAACTCTTGCTATATTAAATATATCTGACGACAAGAGAGAATTAAAGAGAATTAAATCAAGATTGATAGGAACCGGCGGGAAAAGTAGGAGAAACATGGAAAGGCTTACTGGCACATACATATCTGTATATGGTAAAACTGTATCTATTATAGGTCCACATGAAAATGTTGATAAATTGCAAAGTGGCCTCGAAAAGCTTATTAAAGGTACTTCCCATAGATTTGTCTATCAACATCTTGAAAGGGTATTCAGTAAGATGAGAAAAAGGGAAAAAAAGCGTGAAAAAAATGGTCGATAAAAAAAGTGCAGAGTATTTTGCTACACAACAAAAAGAGATTTCTGTTTCAGAGTTCTTTGAAAAAAATAAACATTTACTTGGTTTTGATAATCCTACTAAGGCATTACTTATTGTAGTGAAAGAAGCAGTTGACAATGCTCTCGATGCTTGTGAAGAAGCTGGAATACTTCCTGATATTAAAGTTAAGGTTAAGAACAAACGAGATGATGTATTTACTCTAAGTATTGAAGATAATGGTCCTGGTATTGTAAAACAACAAATTCCTAAAATATTTGGAAAGTTGTTATATGGTTCAAAGTTTCATAAATTTAAACAATCAAGAGGTCAACAAGGAATAGGTATTAGTGCTGCTGTTTTGTATGCACAATTAACAACTGGTGTTCCTGCTAAAGTATATTCAAAACTTCCTGGAAAAGATAAGACACATGTTTTCATCATGCATATTGATACAATGAAAAATGAGCCAGAAATAATTGAAGAATATGATATAAAAGATGGAAGAGAAGCAATCAAAGAACATGGTGTTAGAATTGTTGTTGATGTTGTTGGACGTTATAGGAAAAAACAAGGTATAGATGAATATATTAGACAAAGTGGTGTTGCAAATCCATTTGCTAACTTTGCATATAGTGCTCCTGATGGAGAAAAAATAAAAATAACTCGTTCTGTGAAAGTACTTCCTAAAGAAGCTAAGAGTATAAAACCACATCCATATGGAGTTGAGTTCGGAATATTATTAAGAATGTTGAAAAATACTAAAGCTAAAACTATTTACGCATTTCTTCAGAATGAATTTTCTTCAACTGGTGCAACAAGTTCTATGCAGATACTAAAAGTTGCAAAAATTGATAAAAAAGCTAAGCCATTATCATTAGAAAGAGATGATATTGATAGATTGATTCGTTCAATGCAAACAGTAAAATTGCAGAGACCTCCTTTAGATTGTTTATCTCCGATTGGGAAAGAAGAATTAGAAAAAGGTCTTCGTAAACAATACCCTGATGCTGATTTTATATTTACTGAAAGTAGAAAACCAGTAGTTTATAGAGGGATTCCTTTTATTATTGAAACTGGAATTGTTTATGGTGGAAGTCTTGAAAAAGAAAAAAGTATAGATGTTATAAGACTTGCAAATCGTGTTCCTTTGTTATACCAATTAGGTGCAGGTGCTGTAAATGATTCAGTTGTGAAAACATCATGGAGACGGTATGGTTTAACACAATCTGGTAAATCTATGCCATCTGGTCCTGTTGCAGTAGTTGTTCATATGTGTTCTGCATGGGTTCCATTTATTTCAGAATCTAAAGAAGCGATGGCTCCTTATCCAGATATTGTTAAAGAAATGAAACTTGCTATTCAGAATGTTGCTCGTCAGCTATATTCTCATTTAAGGAAAAAGCAAAGAGCTAAGCATGAATCTAGAAGAATGCAAATATTTGAAGAATATCTTCCATTGATAGCTGAAAATGCAGCTGAACTTGCTGAAATTAAAAAGAAATTGAATATACTTCCTATAATTCAAAAAGTTGTTAAAACTAAATTATTAGAAAATGAACGGGGTGCAATAGATCATATTCACAAAGAAAAGAAAGGTGAGGAAAATGAATGATTTAATGTATTTAATATTTGTAACTGCTGGAGTTGGATATCGCGATCCTTTAGCAGGGCAAGGTAGAAGAGCAAGATATAGTTCACGTAAACTTGGAAGACCTGATAATGGTAGACACAGACGTTCTTAGGTTAGAGCACGTGAGGATTGTAGAAGGTGTAAGCTATGAAAAACGATACTGAAAAAATAATAACTTCATTAAAGAAACTTGGGATTACTGTAGTACATTGTATAGAAAAAGGAGATGTTCCTGTATTAGACGTTCCTATACGATCTACTTCAAATATTGTTTATGATAAAACATCAAGATGTTATGTTCTTGGACAATCAGTTGCTGCACGTTCAGCAGGAAATATACGGCATGTTAAAAAAGTTGCACAGATGATGAAAGTTGCTGATTTTGCTAAAAAATTATTAAGACAAGGTCAGCGACATGTGACTAAGCGAGAACTCTATTATATTTCTGAATCATGGGGAGATAAACTAAAGTTTGTAGATCAGCCTGAATCTGACGATGTTGTTGAAGATATTGAAGCTATCATATCTAAACCAAGAGAAGATATTCATATTATACCTAATCCAAAAGGTGCTCTTTA
>NZEE01000072.1 GCA_002688965.1 archaeon
GTCAACAAGTACTGGTGAAACTATTAAAGGTGCAGTCTCTGATGCAGAATATGAAATTAGCAGTAAAACCACCACGACTCTCATCATTCCTCATACACCACAAGACGATAAACCCGCAGGTGATAATGAAGACCTTGAACTATTCCGTGACCAAGATGATATATTTGATTTCACAGATACAGACCCATTCTCGGAAGGTGATTATTAATGTTTACACAATTCTACAATGAATCTATTAGAAAAGTTGTTATTGGTTTTGGGTCATTATTTAATGATATTCGTCTTGTTAGAAAAAATACAGATGGTTCAATAAAAGAAACAATAAGAGTTCCATTATCGTATGGCCCAAAAGAAAAATTTATCCGAAGAATTCAAGATGAAAGTTCGATATCAGATGATACTAAAGTTCAGATGACTCTTCCAAGATTAGGATTTAACATTACTGGTATAGGATATGACCCTGCAAGAAAAACAAACAAATTAAGAAAAAGAAAATTTCAAAAAACTGATGGTGGTTTTCAATGGGCATATAATGAAGTTCCATACAATGTTACTTTTGGACTTTATGCCTTTAGCAGAAATATGGATGATAATCTTCAAATAATAGAAAATATCCTTCCATATTTTTCTCCAGAATTTATTGTAACTATAAAAGAAAGTGATATAAATTCTAAAGTTGATATTCCTATTATTCTTTCAGGTGTAGATACTGCTGAAGAATATGAAGGTGATTTTGAAACTAGAAGAAATCTAATAACTACTTTTAGTTTTACTGCCAAGACTTATGTATATTCTCCAACAAATACTACGAGTATTATTTTGGATGCATATGCAGATATATTCGGTGTTACTGGAGATTGGCCACTAATATCAGATGCACACGATATACGAGTAGGTGCAACTGGTTCTACTGCTGACAACATAAAGGGTGATTTGTATTATGAGTGAAAAGAAGACGGTTAATAATAAACTGTCAGATGCATTAGATGTAAATTTTGAAACTAAAGAAAAAGAAGATACTAGTTTAACTGCTCCTGACAACAAACAAAAGAGATTAGCACCCTCTCCTGAAACTGCTGTTCAGGATTATAATCTCGTAAGAAATAATTTAAAAGATTTAATAAGTACTGGTGAAGATGCAATTGAGGGAATTCTTAAAGTTGCTATGGAAGGAGATTCTCCTCGTGCATTTGAAGTCGCGGCACAAATGATAAAAACTGTTGCTGAAACAAATAAAGATTTAATAGAACTTCATAAGAAAATGAAGGATATTAATAAAGAAGAAGTGAATATCAAGAATACAACTAACAATTCCATATATGTTGGTTCTACTAGGGAACTTCAAGATTTAATAAATCAAGCAAGAAGCACTCGTAAAGAGTTGACCAATGATATTATTGATGTAGAGGTAGAGGAAAATGAGCAATAAGCAAGAAGGATATTTAGGAAATCCTAATTTAAAAGAAGCAGGAATAGAAATTGAATTTACAAAAGAGCAAGTAAAAGAATATATTAAATGCTCTAAAGACCCTGCTTATTTTATTGGAAAATATATTCGTATTGTTTCTTTGGACGAAGGTCTTGTGCCGTTTAATATGTACGATTTTCAAGAAGAACTGGTAAATCTAATTCATGATAATAGATTTGTCATTGCTAAGTTACCACGACAGACTGGTAAAAGTACAACTATTATTGCATATCTTCTTCATTATGTTATGTTCAATCAAAGCATGAGTGTTGCTGTTCTTGCAAATAAACAATCGGTTGCACGAGATATTCTTAGTAGATTAAAACTTGCATATGAATATTTGCCGTTGTGGTTACAACAAGGAATCTTGGAATGGAATAAAGGAAGTATTCATTTAGAGAATGGTTCTAAAATTATTGCATCATCTACCTCTTCAAGTGCAATTCGTGGTGGTTCATATAATACTATTTTTCTAGATGAATTTGCACACATTCCAAATAATATTGCCGAGGAATTCTTTAGTTCAGTTTATCCTACGATTTCATCTGGTAAAAATACAAAAGTTATTATGGTATCGACTCCAAATGGGTTGAACATGTTTTATTATTATTGGCAGGGTGCGAACAAAAGATTGGGTACGTCTGGAAAGAATGAATATGTTCCGTTTGAAGTTCATTGGAGTCAAGTTCCAGGTAGGGATGAAAAATGGAAAGAAGAAACAATAAGGAATACTTCAAAACAACAATTTGAGCAAGAAATGGAATGTTCGTTTTTAGGAAGTCAAAATACATTAATTTCTTCAGATAAATTGAGAATATTGAGTTGGAAAGAACCAATTATAAAAAATCCAGACGGGTTATACACATATGAAAAACCAAAAGAAGACCACACATATTTTATAACTGTTGATACTTCTAGAGGGCAAGGAAAAGACTATAGTGCATTTGTGGTCGTTGACACTACAGAAATGCCATATAAGTTAGTTGCAAAGTACAGAAATAATGTAATATCTCCTATGGTGTTTCCTACTGCAATTGCAGCCGTTGCAGAACAATATAATAAAGCATATGTTCTTATAGAAATAAATGATATCGGTGGTCAAGTTGCAGATGTTCTTCATCAAGATTTAGAATATGAAAATGTTATGATGGCCCAATATAAAGGTAGAGCGGGACAAACTGTTGGAGCAGGATTCGGTGGTAAATCTCATCTTGGTGTAAGAACAACTACTCCCGTTAAAAAGTTGGGATGTTCTGTTTTAAAAAGTTTAATAGAAGAAGATAAAATGTTGGTAGAAGATATGGATATTGTGAATGAACTTACAACATTTGTTGCCAAAAGAAATTCCTTTGAGGCTGATGATGGTCATACGGATGACCTTGTAATGAGTTTAGTTTTATTTTCTTGGTTGACCAGACAAACATATTTTAAAGATTTAACAAACACTGATGTTAGAATTGGAATTTATGAAGAAGAAATTGAAGGGTTAGAAGAAAATATTGCTCCGTTTGGATTTATCCCCGCGGAAGAAGAAGCAAGCGAATGGGATGGTAACGACAGATGGTTTGACATAGAAGTGCCCTATTAATTGAAATGTTCAGTTTATATACATAAATCAGTATATTAATTAAACATACATAAGATACAAACGGAGTATAAAAAATGGCTAGACCTAATGTTAGTGTATATATTGATGACCAAAGTTTCGTTATACCTAATTCACTTTTTGGAACAACAAGAGGTGGCATGGTTAGCAATCAGGGATTGGTGGACTATCTTGGAACAACCGCGGAAAGAAAAAGTGGTGTGATGGAAGTTTCGAGTGTGGGTAATTGGGTTAATAGATTAACCGTTACAGACCCAATAGGGGGGTCAGATAATCCAGATGGAGTAAATCATGTAGGTAACAGTGGTGTACATGCTACCGCTGGAACGACTGGTGCCGCTAGATGGCCCCTAGGACCAACTGGTTCATGGAGAGGGGAATGGTGGTGTGTTCATAACTTCCTTCAATACGGTGGTGTAGCAGTAATTGGTGGTACAGGTAGTGAACAACACACAACAAGCGGTAAAGAAACATTAAAAGACACATCAATTCCGTTAGATGTTGTTTTTGCGGGTGCAGTTATTGATGGGGCCGTAGCATCAAATGATTACTTTAATGCAAATACAACAAATATCAATGAAGTTGATGAAGTTGTACTTGCAAGACTCGATTGTGTTGGAGTAGTCCCACACAGTGCAGCAGGTCATACTGCCGCACCAGCAAATCCAGTAGGTGCAATTCCTTGTAATCCTTCAGAACATCTTGTTTGTGTTTGGGGTGATAAAAAGCACCTTGGAATTCAACGAACAAGTGAAATTCTCAACCAAAGTTCATTATTGACCACTCATCTTGCACCAGATGTTGCAGGGTGTATGGTAAGAACAGATGCAAATGCAGACCCTTGGATTAGTCCAGCAGGATTTAAGCGAGGAGACATTATGGATGTCATTAGACTTGCACACAACCCAACAGAACAAGAACAAGATAGACTATATGATGCAAAAATAAATCCAGTAGTAACCTTCCCCGCAGAGGGGACAGTTCTATGGGGTGATAAAACTTGTGCTGTAGAAACAAGCACACTAAGTAGAATCAATGTTTCTAGATTGTTCGTATATCTCAAAAAGGTCATTGGTTCAGCCGCAAGAAACTATTTGTTTGAAATGAATGACTCCCAATCAAGAAACAGTTTCGTAAATGCTGTAGAACCATTATTGACCAGAATTAAAAATAGACGAGGAATCTACGATTTCAAGGTAATTTGTGATGAAACAAATAACCCCGGTGCAGTCGTAGACGCTAATCAATTTGTAGCAGATGTACTTATAAAACCTGCTAAGAGCATTAATTTTGTAAGAATCACATTTACTAACAAAAACACAGCGGATGTAATTTAATTAAAGGAATAGAGTAAAATGCCAAGAGCCCAAGTAAAAGTTCTAATACAAGATGATAGTTTTGTCATGCCCGGTACAGAGTCGGGTGGGACATCCGTTTGCGGTATGGTTTCTAGTCGAACAAATAACCTAGTAAAAGCACTAGGAAATACTCTCGAGCGGTCTTTGGGATATATGACCATTGATAGTTCTCGTGATTGGATGAATAGATTAACTTCAAACGAACCAACAGGATATGATTCCACATGGGCTGGTTCTGGTGAAGGTTCTGCGACTGGTGATGGTCTCCTTAGTCAACCATTTTTTCATCTTTTAGATGGTACAACTGGTGGACATTACAACACTGCATGGGGTTCTGCTTGCATTGCAGAAGGTACTTGTGCAACTGGTGGTAATAAATATGCGGGTGGTAACACATACGGTCGATGGCCAATCGGTCCTACAGGAGAGTGGTCAGGTGATTGGTGGTCTGTAAACAACTACCTAGCATACGGTGGTGTCGCAGTAATTGCTACATCAGAATCAACACTACAAAAATCTGAAATTGCACTCGACTTTGTTATTCCCGGTGCCGCAACTGCGGAGAAAAATGTTGGTGTTAGTGGATTGGGTAAAAGTAATTGGCCCACTAAGGACGAAATTGCAGAAGCAGTCAATGTTGCAACAAACAGACAAGACTGTATTGCAGTAATTCCTAACGGTGGAACAGCCGCAATATCTTCTTCACCATCAAGACCATCAGGTTCACAAGCATCGAAATATGTGGTTGAAGTGTATGGTGCAAAGATACATGGTGGTATAGACAATAATACAAATGCAAACGATGCCGCAAGTGGTAGAGTTTCTACTCATTGCGCGCCAGATGTTGCAGGAATTATGGCAAGAACTGATAGAATTTCTGACCCTTGGATTAGTCCAGCAGGATTTAGACGAGGTGGTGTCATGGGTGTAGACAAGATGGAATATGTTCCAAGCACTGTAGAACAAGATAGATTGTACGATGGTCGTGTAAACTTTATTACAACATTCCCGAATGAAGGAACGGTTCTTTGGGGTGATAAGACAACAGAATCAGGTACAAGCACTTTCAGCAGAATCAATGTTTCTAGATTGTTTATACATCTCAAGAAAATAGTTGGTCCTGCCGCTAGAAGTTTATTGTTTGAAATGAATGATTCTCAAACAAGAAACAGTTTCATAAATGCTATAGAACCATTCCTGACACGAATTAAATATAGAAACGGAATTTATGACTTCAAAGTAATTTGTGATGAAACAAATAACCCTGGTTCAGTCGTAGATGCTAATCAATTTGTAGCGGATGTTTTTGTGAAACCTGCTAAGAGTATTAATTATGTTCAAATAACATTTACTAATAAAAATACAGCAGATGAGTTTTAAGTAGTATACATAAAGTAGAGAAACTTTAAAGGAGAAGCCAAAATGGCAATAACATCTAGTATAGCAAATTTTAGAAGTAACTTTCAAGGTGGTACACGACCAAATAGATTCCTTGTTACAGGTGGTATTGGTTCAACTGCAATTGGTGATTCTGGGTTTTTAATCAAAGCAACATCATTACCAGCATCAACCAACGGAGTTATTCCTGTACCCTATCGTGGTAGAGTTCTTAAAATTCCTGGAGATAGAATGTTTGCTGAATGGGCAATTACCATAATTGACGATGCTGACGAGTCTACAGACTTGAGAGGTCTATTTACAACATGGTCAAACGATGTTAATGCTCATGTTGCAAATACAACTTCAGACCCTAACATGACAGAAACAATGACTGAGTGGAATGTATCCATGTTAAGTCAGAAAGACGATTCACCAATCAGAACAATAAACCTCCACAATTGTTGGCCTATTGAAGTCGCTGCTGTGGATTTATCATACGATACAGCGGATAGCATCACTGAATTTTCAGTAAATCTAGCATATGATTTCTGGACAGAGTTGGATGTAACTGACCCCGTATAAAAATAAATTGGAGGGTTAATATTCTATGGCCGCAGTAGTAGACTCAAATATAGCGAATTTTAGAAGTAACTTTCAAGGTGGTACACGACCAAATAGATTTCTTGTTGAGGGCATTATAGGGGATACGGGTTTTGGAATTGCTCCATTTAATTTTTTAGTCAAAGCAACATCATTACCAGCATCAACTATTGGAGTTATTCCTGTACCCTATCGTGGTAGAGTTCTTAAAATTCCTGGAGATAGAATGTTTGCTGAATGGGCAA
>NZEE01000073.1 GCA_002688965.1 archaeon
GAAAAAGTATCATCATCATATTTTTGTAGTGTATTAACTACATCACCTAGTTGTATCATATTATCTCCAAATAAAAAAGGGTATTCCCTATTATACCATAAATCTATATCGAAAGTCAAGACAAAAAAAGGGATAGGTGTTATCCTACCCCTAAAGTGAAACATGCTACATTTTTATGAAACTTCTATTTCTATCTCTTTTGGTTTTCGTTCATCTGGTATAACATTTTCTAGTTCTACCCGTAGAATACCTTCCGATAACTTCGCATTTTTAACAATAATGTGATCAGAAACAGTCCAAGATCGGCGGAATTTCCGTGATGCAATTCCCTGATACACATAATCCTGTTCCTCACCTTCGTTGCTTCCCTCAATCACTAAACGATTATGTTCTGGTTCATGCAAAACCTTAACATCTTTCTCTGCGAAACCAGCAATTGCCAGTTCTATCACAAATTGACTTTCGTTTAGTTTAATTATATTGTAAGGTGGATAGCCACCAGACGATTCATCCGATTTCATTTCAAATCGACGAAATTGATTAAACAACGGTTCAAAACCCACAAAATGTGGATCGTACTTTTTCATTATTGTAGTTAAAGTAGTCATTTTTTTTTCTCCTTATTAAGCAAGAAAAATACCGACACTATTTTTTGCCGATATTATATTTTGGTACTAATTCCCACTCATCCTTTTCGGCATAAGCAAGAACCTTTATTTGATTTAGAGGCGCTACATTTTCTTCTGTATTGCCTCTTATTATGTTCAACAACCCCCACTCTTGTAGCAAGTTGGTTATAGTATTCCTTCGTGCTTCGTCATTTTCTGAAAAATTAGTTGGTTTGCCATCTAAAGCAAATAACTCCTTAAAATGTACGATGTAATACCTACCCTGCTTGTGCAATATGTGACAGGATTGGAACAACTTTCTATCGTTGCGTGAAGCAACTCCAATGCGACTCAACGTTTCTTTTACCTTCAGAAAATCATCTGGTTCTTCTAACGCAATCTCAATCATATCTTCTATCATTTCCCACACCACCTTTATTTAGTCTGTCTTTCATATAAGAAAGATCCTCATTACTAAGTATCATAAGTGCTTCTTGTGCTTTCTTTATATTGTAATTGAAATACTCTTGAATACACTCAATATCATCAGATAATTCGGATTTATACCATTTCTTGGCAATTCTCTTTTTTTTCCTAAGACTATTTATAAAATAGTGAAATTGTAATTCACTATCGCAGTGTGGTCGTTGGTTCATCTCATTAACATATAATATGCTATCAGAATTCTGTGACAAAAACCTATTTATCACAAATGGTTTATATTCTTTGTGTGCTAGCGGATCTTCACTATACACCTCTACTTTTTTGCTATAATTTATTGCATTCAAAAAATCAAATAATGCCATTACTTAAACTCACACTGACTCATAACTTCAGCCAAACATGCTACCATATTTATCTCCTGATCCACTACAAATGCTGATTTATAACTATAATCAGCAATTGTAATAACTGCAAGAGGGATAGATTGTGGTTTCAGATCTGAATTCATAGCATCGTAAATTCTGCGAAACATAACACTTGGGTCATTATCTAAATTTTGCTCAACCCACTTTCTCATCTCCGTAAAATTCTTGTTTTTCAATAATGCAATCAAATCGGTTATTGGTTTTTCTTTCCAATTAGTCAAAATACCAACATCAATAATACCACTTGCAGAATACCGTTGGAGTTCGTTCAAAATTCTTCTCCAATCTGGTAAGTATTTAGTAATCAATTCTGCGAGTACTTTTGGTTCATATTTAATATTTTCATTGTCAAGAACAGTCATTGAACGTTGCATAAATTCACTTGCCATCGGAGGCATCTGTGCCTGTGTAATTGAAAATGGAATCACACTACACCTTGAATGTAACGGTTGAATAATCTTATTGGCATAATTGCAAGTTAATATAAACCGACAATTTTTGCTGAATTCTTCTATAAACCCCCTTAATGCTGGTTGTGTCGAATTTGGTTCAAGATAATCTGCTTCGTCCAAAATAATTACTTTAGTATTGCCAGACAATGATACTGTACTAGCAAAATCTAAAATCTTGGTACGCAAAACACCAATACCACTTTCTTCTGAACCATTTATCAGTATATAATCAGTTTCTAATTGCTCACATAATGCTCTGGCAACGGTAGTTTTACCGATGCCAGAAGTGCCTGATAATAATAAATTAGGAATTTCTTTATTATCCACAAATTGCTCAAACGTACTTTTCAGTTCATCTGGCAAAATACATTCATCTATCGTCTTAGGTCTGTATTTCTCGACCCAAAGAAATTCTTCACGCATAAATTATATTCCTATATGTCTCCGTATCCTGTCGTACCCGTCATATTCTGTAACAGATAAAATGCATCAAGTGTAACTCTGATATAATACTTTAATTCATAATTAGAATCTGATGAGTCATACCCATCAGATCTAACCATAGATTTGACCTGATCCAAACCAAGATCAATTTTCTCTAACATATCCTCAATCTCTGCTATACTCGCTGGTGCTTTTTCTCTCATTATCTACTCCCATACATTGAATCTGACAATGCAATATAATACTCAACTGGTACATGATCATTTACAAAATGTGCTATACCCTTCGATGCAAGATTTACCGTATAATCTCCCCCTATAAGTTTTAAGTTTTCAATTTTCATATCCATTGAAAAGGGTTCGTAAACGGCATCCTCATCCATTTTTTCAATAGATAATTCAAAATTATTAGTTGTTGGATCTTTTTTATCCAATACAGACATAATAATTTCAGACCCATCTTCACTAGAAATGATAAAATCACCTTTGCCTAAAACGGATGACATATTTTTGATTTTCTTCAAATCAGCACCGATAATCTTAACCTTAACTTCTGCATCAGGCATAGTCAACATCTGTGTAGGTGTAATAATAGTACTCGGATCTGCATAATAATACCGACATCTCGATCTACCATTTTTCAGTACTACTGATTTTTCCTGAAACTCAAACTCCGCATCATTAAATGCTTCCGATGTTGCGACATTTAAGAACTCATTTAAATCATAAATTCCAAAATCTGTTTCAAACAATTCACCGACATCTGCCGATGCCAAAATATTCTTAGAAGCAGAAATAGTTTCTAACTTACTACCTGCTTTAACCAAAATCGAACCATTAATGGTCGAAAAATTTTTCAGCAACTCTATCGTCGCCCTGCTCATCTGCATTATCTTTTTCTCCATATCGTTCTGGATTTACCAGAACCATTAAAATAATTAAATAGTGAAAACATTTCAATAAATCAGAACGTCTTGAATCTGTCGATTTCAATCCCGCTCTTGTTACATACTTAACCACATTGCCAATGCAAAATCCCTCTAAATGATCCTTTGCCTTTAGCAAGTCTATCACCTCAACATCATCTTCTCCCGAATAATAATTGTTGTCACGAAAAGACGCAACATAATCATAGGCATCTTCCAATACCCGTTCATAATTATATTTCATAATACTCCTATTATACCATATTCTCTAAGTAAAAGTCAAGCAAAAAATCTTCCCAAATTATAATCACCAATATCATAATTCATAATCAACAATTCTTCACTTGTCCTCTGTTTAACATTTTCTGCGGCTCCAGCCGAAACCACAAATCCTTTACGTTGCCAATTGTATTCTCCCTCTGGCAACCACGTTTTCAACAAATCAAAATCATAATAAGATAATGCAAAATTTCCCTCTATTCCCTTTAGTTGTGTACACAATTTTTCATGATCATCCCTATCGAACTCATGCAACGAATAAAAATCTTCACGTTGCCAATATGGTGGATCACAATAAAAAAATGTAGATGGACTATCATACTTTTCAATGATTTCGGAGTAATCTAAATTTTCACAGACATCAATGAGTTGTAATTTCTTAATATAATCTGGTTTTCGCAGACGTTTCCTAAATGCCTCAAAAAGTGACTCATATTTTCCTCTCAAATCAATAAAATTCTGCTTTTCTGGATTATGCCCTGACCATCCCTGTGTGATAATGTAAGCATATTTCATTCCAAATTCAAAATCACCAAGTTCAATTTCACCTATATCTTGCATAACAAATATTTCCTCTTTGAATGTGTCATACAATTCCTTAACCTGAGATTTGGTATCTTTCATGTAATTAAAGAATTCCTGTGGTGTTCGACAACACTCAAAAAGGTTCACCATGTATCGGTTATAATCATTATAGACTATATTTTCCAACAAAGGTCTGGAGTAAACATCACTATTCAAATAAGTCCAATATGCACCACCAAAAACTTCGACATAGGTTTCAATATTATTCGGTATATTTGATGAAATCCATTTTGCCATCCGAAATTTTCCACCAATATATCTAACCATCAAAAAAATCCTTCAAACCACCATGATATGCTTCTTCAATTCTCCTTTTTGATATTTTGAAAAATTCTTCATCTATCTCAATTCCAATAAAATTTCTATCCGTAATACCACAAGCAACACCTGTTGTACCACTTCCCATACAATTATCCAGCACTAATTCATTTTCGTTAGAATAAGTTCTAATCAGATATTCCATCAAAACAACAGGTTTTTGGGTAGGATGTAAACGTTCATCATCCAATGGACATTCTATTACTTCAGATGGATAGTTTGTCCATTTTTGTTCATATTCAGTTTCTGTTAAAAGTTTGTTGCCCTTTCCCATATGTTCTGGATTGTGCAAAATAACACCTAAACGTTTGGGATTATTTTTCTTTTTGACAGTTTTTGGAATAAGTCCTTGTGGATTATATGTCATGGATTTTCCAGATTTTGCAGAACTAGCAGATGCACCAACTGGTGAAAATACCAAAATATCTTCTGTTTGCTTCATTGGTCGATAATTTGCTAATAGAAATCCAACTGTCTTGTTCTTAAACCAAATCCATTCGTACTTAAACCATTCCAAATTCGACATAACCAGTTGGGAAGTAAAAGGTTGATCAGCAGTCAAAACAACCGTTCCTTTCGACTTCAATATTCTTCTATACTGCTCCCATAGCAAATCAAGTGGAATAACAGAATCCCAACTAAAAACACGATTTTCCTTTTTTTCCGAATCTAAACCGTGTCGATCTGTAGTTCCATATGGCAAATCGCATAAAATTAAATCAATAATACCATCTTCTATATTTTTCATTTCCTCAAGACAGTCACCATGAAATAATTGGAATTTTTCTCTCATTCATACCTCGAAAATACATTAGATAAAGTATCGACATAATTTCTCAATTCGGAAAGATCGACACCATTATCAAAATAATTATACTTATCAGATCGTCTTGGACGACCCGACAAATTACTTTCTACAATTCTTTCTCCATGACCAAAAACTAGATCGCCCGATTTCTTGGTTTTTTCTGTAACATCTTTTGCCAAAGAAGAAAAAATAAACACAACATCATCACTTAGATGTTTTCTGGTATGCGGAAGCTCCAAAAACAGTTTGACAACCCCTCTTTTTAGAATATAAAAGGGTTTATCAATCCATGCTCGATTTTCTTCTATGATAACAACCTTATCGTCAATCCAGATATGATTGTCCATTCTTTGCGAATCAAATACATTATCAGGATCATCAAAATATTTCCCATTAACTTCACTTCTATGAGAAAGATTATAAAGTTCTAATCCTTTATTAATAATTTGTTCAGTAATACCCTCAAAACCTATGTGCTTTTCTTTCTCACCCTTTTTCCTATCACCACTCGTATAATTTTTCAAAGGTGTTGATCTAAGTCCTTTTCCCTTCTCAAACCAATCTTCGACTAATTCTTTTGAAAATTCAAATAACTGACTATTCTTGGAAGTTTGATCACTTGGCACATCATACAACATAATTCACATCTCCATAACTAAAGCAATGAAACAGGTTAAGAACCTTTCCCAACCCTTCAATACTAATTATACCATATTGGACAACCCTATGTCAAGGGAAAAATGCGTTTTATGAAAAAAATATTGTTGTTGCATACCCAATAAAAAACTTTATGACGGCCATATACCAATCCACCCAATGATAAAAGTAAAAAAATAACATAAAATACAGATTCTTCCCATACAAATTTCCAGCCATCTTCCATGACGTTCTTCCTAAACTTCCAGCCCAAGTTCCTGTAACATACTTAACATTTCTGGATCACACTCATCTTTCAGTTCACCAACAAAATTCTTCTTTTCTTCCTCATTCAATTCTTCATTAACCACCTCTATCATATTAGACATACTAAGTTCCATCATACTTTGTTGCGACCATTTCTCGGAATTCATTACATAAAACAAACCAGTAGTCATTTCCTCTTTTGCTTCTTCAATATTTTCCTTTTCCCAAGTCATTCGTTTTTGCACATCTTCCATAAAAGTTTGAACAATCTCATCAGACATCAAAAACCATTCCCCCTTTTCTCTAAAGGGGGAGAAAAGTTGGTGCAACCAACGTTCAAAAAACAGAGATTCATCCTTCCTATGAGAACCAAATGTAAAAATTAATTCAAGTTCATTCGGATTGGAAGTCTGTAAAGTTTTCAATCTCGACTCTGGATTTTTACTATTTCCTATTTTATAAAAGGAATCACCAACTAAATCATCTGCTTCTATACCACTCTGTCTAATTATATATAAATAATGTTGATTAATCATCCTCTTTGCTGTCTCAATTTGCAAATCATCATCCAACCGTTGGATTTCAATTAGTGCTTCTAAATTATTACACATTTTTGTCTGCTTTAAAACCTCTCTTGCTCTAGGGTTTATCTTGCCAATCTGCTTCATCCGTTGATAAGTCCGTTTTCCCAATCCAATAGATTCTGCTATTTCAGCAGTCGTGTGCCTCTTTGATGATGCCATGCTATAACGATTATCAGATTCAGTAGCCCTATAACCCAATTCTATCAATTTTTCCTCATAGTGCAATATGGACTCTGCTTGCTCAATCAAATTAAGATTTTTGTCTAACACATCACACCACCTTACTAAAATTCTGTACCTTCTCAAACTTTATCGTAGAATCGAATTTGTCATACAAAGTATCACCTTTATGCGAAATTACGAAAACGTTGCTTCGGGAGTCTAGTGACTGCAAGAGTTTCAGGAACTCATCTGTGCCATTAGCATCAAGTGAGCTATCAAATACTTCGTCTAAAATCAGCAGATTTGTATCCGCACTATTCTTCAATTGTGCTACTGCTCTCCAAGTAAACAATAATGCTAAATCAATCCGCATCTTTTCACCTTCACTAAACGATGCATAACTAAAAACATCTCGATATCGACTTTTAATAACTTCATTGAACTGCTCATCAATCGTAAAGTTGAAATAAGAATCCATTGCAGACAAATACTTATTAACCAAATTATTCATAACAGGCAAATATTGCTTGATAATCTGAGTCTTGATGCCACCATCTTTTAGCATATCACCAACTGCATATGCATATTTCTGTTCTTCTGCCAAAATGGTGATAGATTCCACCAGTTGATATCGCAAAGTATTCAACTTGGTAATTTTATTAACATCCCCATCAGACTTTTCACGAACTTTATGTAAGTAATTAATCTCATCACTCAATTTATCAATGTATTTATTCAACCCCTGCATACTATTGCCACAATTGGTAATCGAAATTTCGTGATTTCTTATATCGTCTTCTACAACCTCTTTTCCCTGTATGCTCATATCATCAGTTTCTATAACCTCTTTGATATCACTCAGTCCTCTTTTCATTTTCTCAAAATTTGCAAATTTCTCTGCTAAAATTTCTTGAACATGCTTATAATCTAGGACTTGACCACAAGTTGGACAATTATCATTAGAATCAAAAAACTCGATTTCCGATTCTAATTTCTTCAAATTGCCATCAATCTGCTTCTTCATGACCTTTAGTTTATTTACTTTATCACGCAACACTTCAAGATCTATAACATCAGGGGAAATTACCGAAATTCTATTCTGGATCAATTGAATTTCCAGTTCCAAGTTTGATCTTTGTTGCTCAACTTTATCTAATTCCTTTAATGTATTTTCAATTTTATCATTTTGTATCTCAGCAACTTCGTCGATATATTTTTGCTGAATATCTATACGTTCATCTGTCATCTTCAAATCTTGCTCGTACTTATTCAAATTCATACGAATTTCAATGACTCGTTCACGCAACAACTGATTCATAGTGGAAAAAATACCAATATCAAGCAAATCTTCTATTACTTCTCGACGATTTGCAGCTGTCAATTGCATGAATGGTTGAAATGAACTAGACCCCAACACAATAATTTGTGTAAAACTCTTATAATTTAATTTGAGTATATATTTCTCCAAACGTTCTTGGTAATCACGTACTGAAGAATCTTGATCTAATATTTCCCCATTGACGTAAATCTCAAAAATATTTGGTTTCATTCCCCGTATAATTTTATATCGTTTACTACCGATCTCGAATTCAACCTCGACCAACATTCCAGAATTGTTGACCGTATTAATTAATTGAGGTTTATTAATTCGACGAAATGGTTTAGAATACAACACATACGTCAACGCATCAAGCATGGTTGATTTTCCAGAACCATTTTCACCCACCACTAACGTAGTAGGCGATTCCGTTAAATTGATCTCTGTAAACATATCACCTGTTGACAAAAAATTCTTCCAACGCACTTTTTTGAATATTATCATTCTATACTCAATGCCTCCGTATATAAAGTTCTGACCATATTATCCAATCGAGAACTATCCAAATCTGTAGTTAAGTTCATAACATAATTGCTTAAAATAGTAATTGTATCCTCTGTTCCCGAAATTTCTTCCACCTCTTGCAATTTATCATAATTCTCAACAATAGTCAATTGTGCTGGATTATGATCATACAAAGAATCTATGAACAAATTAAACCGATAAGGATCACTTGGTTTATTTGCAACCACAACACGAACAAATCTATCCTTGTAGTCACTCAAATTGCTAATAGGATTAGATTCATCATAGAAAATCTTAGTGAACAAATTAGTTGGATTTCTAATAAATTCCAATTCCAGAGTCTCGGTATCAAATATATGAAATCCTCGATCTGTATTATAATCAGACCACATCAATTCATAAGGAGTTCCGAGATAGTAAATATGCCCATCATCATTTTTAAGATGAAAATGCCCTGAGAATACCTTATCGAATTTAGAAAATATTTCTCTGTCCAGACCATAATCTGATACCACTCCCTTAAACATCAAAAACCCTGTCAGTGCCAAATGACCCATTATAATCTTAGCATCGGACTTTTCAATTTGCATATAAGATTCGACATCATTATCCGCACAAAGCCATGGTACGAAACATACTCTAAGATTATTGCCAATAGTTACAGTTTCAGCAGTATTATAAATGTGTAAAAACGGTGCTTCCCCATATAATTCATTAACCGAATTCACCTGATTGGTATTCTTATAGTAAGCATCATGATTTCCGACAATGATATGAGTTTTGATGAAATCGTGTGTAATCCTCGATATAAAATTCTTCCTAACATTATTCAACGTCAAATATGAAACGGATTTTCTCTTGTCCATCAAATCACCCAAATGAACAATCTCCTTTATATTATGCTGATGCAAATATGGAAAAAATGTTTCATCAAAAAATTTATTGATATGGGCCTGAATCACTTGATTGTCATTCCTTGCCCCAAAATGTGTATCAGTAATCAATGCTACCTTCATTCCATAAACCTCTCTAAATTCTTTTTATATTTGCTACGACCATTTTTCCGTTTCTCCAATTGAGTTTCAAATGCAATTACATTCTCAGGATCAGTTGTGATCAAATCCTCCAAATATTGCTTGGTTCCATCATCGTCCTGTTCGGAAAAATCTGCCAATTTTCGTTCATCCAACATTTTTATTGCTAATTTGCTTCTGATATAACTTTGCTTTTTTTCCTTTTCAATTCTACGAACAAAGGCATAATATATTATTTGAGTGAAGTAAGAAAATGGATTATTGGAAGCATCAGGATTAAAATTGGAACAATACTGCAAGCAATTCTCAATGCCATCGGAAATCATTTCCTCTTTATAGGTGTAATTGATAAAATTGGGTCTAAATGACAAACCATTAGCAATGTCCAAAAAACACTTTCCCATGTATTCTGTAGCGGGAGGATCTTCTTCTCCGTTTTCCCTCGCTTCGATTATTCCCTGTTTGTATATAACCATTTCCTCATAAAATTTTTTATTGTCAACGTAATGATTTTTTTTGCTCATTTTTCACCTCTTTTTCTATATTATACCATACTGACCCCCCAAAAGTCAAGAGAAAAATAAACTTGACAAACCCGAAAAAATATGGTATAATTAGCTGTTCTTGCCGAAAGGGAGTAAATATACCTATAAATTGAAGTACTTGACCGTGAAATCAAATCTCTCACTTTGGTAAATCTTCATTCTTTCCAATAAATGTTTCCATGTGTAATTCTGATGTGATAGATAGGTGAGTTTGTCCGATATATCAAATAAATTTGCCTTTATCTTCGTCTTGGATTTCCGTAATACACGCCCAATACTCTGCAAATTACGAATCCTACTTTTGGAGGGTGATGCGAATACAATGTTATGTAAGTTACGGATGTTGACACCCGTACTGTACGTGCCATAGGAGGCAACGATAATATTACTATCTCCAGTTTCAGTTTCATTTCGTATTTTTTCTCGTTCATTTGCTTTGATACCACCGTGTATAAAATTGATTGTTCTATCAGGCATCTTATCGGACATCATTCTATATAAAGTAGAACCGTGTTTTTCGACCAATTGGTATAAAACCAATGTATTTCCTTGCAATGCAGAAACCATTTCCACTATGAAATTATTTCTCCGTTCATTGGTTACTAGATATTCAAGTTCTTTTTGATAATCAAAATCTTTAACTATTTGGCATTCCTCTTTGGGATATTTTAAAATTATGCAATGTATATCTAAATCCGAAAGAACATTGTCTGTCATTAGTTCCTTAGTGGTCGTGACTTGCTTGACCACACCAAATAATCCCTCTAGTACTAATTGATGCGTTAGTGTTCCATCTAATGTACCAGTTGTACCAATTCTATATTTGGCATTTACTAATTTAGTCATAATCGAAGTTAATGATTTTGCTTTAAACCCATGAGCCTCATCACCAATAACCATTTCAAATCTTTTAAAGAAATCCTTTTTCTCGTCAACTAACGATTGCCATGTTGAAATGACAACAGGCAAACTTGTTTTTCGTGGTTGACCAGAATATATTTTATGACAATTCAAATCTACGTACCACTTATCATTTGCGGAATAATCCATAAAATCGGTATACATTTGCTCTACCAAGGATGTAGTTGGAACAATAATTAAAGTCTGAACTTTCAAAAATCTAAGCAACAAATATATTATAAGAGATTTTCCAGATGCAGTAGGCGAAACCAGCAATATCTTTTTACTACTAATGGCATGATTAATTGCATCTATTTGATAATCACGGACGGTTATTTCATTGCCGTTGGACTGTAAGTTTAGTTTTTCGATAAAATTCTCATCGAGGGAGACTTTTTCTATTGCAAGGTCATCTGAATATTCATACTTGTACTGTCTCTTGTATGCAAATTGCACCACATAAGGCATTAATCCACCATATAGTTTTCTAGTATGGACTGAAAATAATCGAATTTTCCCATCCCACAGTTTATTCCGATATGATGGAACAAAGGTATAGCCAGGAACGTAAAAAGTGAAATAATCACACAATTCTTGTGCAACACCCATTTCACAATCAATTTTTATATATACCTCATCTATCTTAGTAATATATAATGTATCAGATGATGCCATTTTGTAATTTTTCCCATTCTATCAAATTTTTACAAGCATACCCCTTGCTGGTTATATTTCGTAGGGTCTGTTCTAAGAACTCGATTTTACATTTTATATAGTCTATGGACTCCTGTTTTTTTGCCAATTCTTCATCTGCTTCGAGATAGACAGACAGATCTCCCCTGAGTACCTTGATATCAAAACGATTTTCTTGGTACGTTTCTTTACTGGCCTTGCCCGAATAATATTCGTGCTTTTCTTTATAAAGTTGTTTAAAGAGTTTAGTTGTTCTGGTGAGTTCCAAACGATCCATGATCAGACATTTCAAATATTTGTCATAAACATATGGCAATTTTTTGGAAGTAATAATCAAGTCATCATTAAATGGCATATCCTTTGCTGTTTCAGCAAACAAATTTTCAAGTGTTTTCATAGTTATGTAGCAGATTCTATAGTATAATCCCTTATCGAAAAGGATGCCGTAACTGTTATAGCGGCAACTTCCGTATCTTGTGTAGTGAAATCAATTGCTCCCAATGAAGTGGGGAACATACCTTTGAATTGAACGTTCTTATTCACGTTCATGCTATTGGTTAAAATATGCAGAGTTGCATCCGAAATCAAATCACCCTCATCACTGAAATTATTAGTAGGTGAATTAATCAATGATTTGTATGCAGTAAAGTTATCTGGTGAAGATATTCCACGCATCCAGAGTTGAATTTCTTGATAATTTGCTAAATCTTCATCGACCACAAACCCAATGTCAACTGAACCAACGGTTAAATTATCCCCATAAACAGCAAAATCTTTTAATGGAGTTGGCACATTTATCTCACCCAAACTCAAATCTGGCACATTTATTGTTTGACAAAAATATGACACGTTAGGCAATTTTCTGATTGTTAGTCTAAACCCAACTGGTGAAAGTAAATTATAATTATCTGGTAAGTTGTCTAATACACCCATAGAATCCCCCTATGCCTATATTTAGGCAACAAAAAAAGGGGGCCGTGAGATGCCCCCTTTTAGATACCCGTGTGTCCTAATCGGACTTAGGATTTTATTACATTAAGTTTTTGACTTGAACTTTACGATAGTAGGAATTACCTTGAGCTGCATTTGCAGTACTAGTCGGTTTAGTTAGTGTAGTAAACGGATTAGCTTCAACACCGTATCGGGTTTTGAATCCGATTTTCGGTTGGAATGTTTGCTCGCCAGTTGCTTTAACCATTTGTAATGGCACGTATGGACAATAGAAGATACCAGCATCAAATGCTGAAGAACCTTTATAACCAACAGTATAAAATTCATGTGCAGCACTAAAGTACGGATCTACATAAACTTTATATTTGCCATTTAGTGTGCCAACTAGTGTACCACCAGTAATGCCGTCAGGTGACAATTGACCACTACCACCAGCAACACCACCACCAGTATCCAAGTTACCTGTCATTGACAGAGCAGCAGCAACATCAGAACTACAAACTATGACATTTCCACGACCTCTACGAGTGTCAACGGCAATAGCATTGGCATCACGTTCTAGGTTGAAGTGCAATCCTTTGAATTTTTCGACAGACCATCGACCATTTGAATCTGTATCCAGATCAAATGTACCTTTATCTGTAGTACCAGTTTGAGCTCCAAATTTAGCAGCACCAAGAACTGTTCGTATAATTTCACGGTTAATCTCTTGCAAGATTTCCGTTGAAAGAATATTCGACAATTCTGTTTCGGCATCAAGACCATGAACTGCTTTCAGATCTTGTGCTAATTCAGTAGTGTATTCTGCTTTTAATGCCCTAGTAACGGCAGTTACCGTTCTCTTGTCGATACGGAAACCCATTTCACGGAAATTATTAGCGGTTTCACCACCAAGTGCTTCTGCTTTTGCTGTATTCATACCAGACGAAGTATCAGTCGGGTAGTAATCAGCAGCAAATGGATCGGTTTCGGCTACGTCAGTAGCATCAGTATCAATACCAGCAACTTCGTCCTGTTCTTCGCTGGCAGTGAATGCAGTCTGTGCTTCGCCGAATAGTGCTTCAGGAGCATCTATTTCTGCCATTGTACCATCAGTTACTTGATCTCCGACATACTGTGAACGCATGTAAAAAATCATACCAGATGGGCCAGACATCGGTTGAACACCACAAATATCATATGCGATAAGTTGTGGGGCAGACCTACGTACTAAACTAATTAAAATTGGATCGTAACCAGCACGACCACTAGTGGTAGCATGTGCAGCACCTGTAAACCCACCTGTACCAACATCAACTGTTGGTGCGGCTTCGGTTAGTAAACTGGTTGTGCTTTCGGCAACTCTTTGTTCTGCGATTGCTTTTTCCTGATTTTCCAGAAGCATAGCAGTTACGGAACGACGATATTGATCACTGATTGCAGGGAGTGCTTCGTGATCGAGTACCGGCTTCCACTTTTCGACTAAATGTTGTGAAATCCCTTGCATTTTCTTTCTCCTTGTATTGGAATCCTATTCCTTATTTATAAATAAATTTATTTAAGTGTTCTGGCAAGTGCTTGTGTATAAACATCCATTGAACCAGATAATTGTTCAAAAGATTCACCATCTTCTTCAGTAATTACTGATTCGGACGATTTTTCTTCTTTGGGGAAATAACTCTCTTTTAAAGTTTGAACCTTTTCAGCATAATCAGATTCATCTTCATAGACAACACCTTTTGCGACTTCTTTCAATTTTTCTTGATCGTTAAAAGTCAGTTCAGATGTTAAAGAAGTTATAATATCAGACTTTTTATGTTCTGACAATTCCTTCTTATATTCTATATTAGTAGTAACTTCCTGATTCAATTTTTCTTCTAGGTGTTTAACCTTAGTTGCCAGTTCTTCAACCACATCAACCTTTTCTTCTGGAATAGTGATGTAATTTTCAGTGAACAATTGTTTAAGACCTGACATGAATCCTTCTGCAATATCAGCACGAATTCCAGATTCGATTGCAACTTTATTTTCTTCCATCCATTGTTCAACAACGTATGCCATATAAGAATCGACCTTTTCAGTCATTTCCGTAACAGCAGTTTCATATTCTTGTTCAAAAATAGCAAGAACTTCTTCTTCAAGAGGTTCTAAAACTGTTTCGACTTCGTTATTTACTGCGGTTTCAAAAATAACTTTTGCTCTATCCTTAAAGGTTTCTGACAGTGTTTCTTCACCAGATGCTAAAGCATTTATGTAATCGGTTGATTCAGACTTTGCATCCATTGCATCATCATCAGCTCGACCACGAGCTCCTACTCTCCAAGAAACTTTCATTGCCCTAGAAATAGCAGCTTTATGGGCAGAAGATTTGGGCCCTTTATTGATGCCTTTTTTCCCTTTTTTCGTCCAACGTCTTACTTTCGTAATTTTTCCATCGACCATCCTGTAAACCATAACATTAGTTGGACGTGCTTGTTTACCAACGGTGTATTCTTGAACATCTGAATCTTCTTCACCAATTGCAACGGCATCATCAGCAGAAACTTCAGATGGGTCATGGTGAGCTAAAGAATAACTTCTACCTTTTCCTGATTTCTTATTTTGTGCGGTTTTTAATGCCCACTTCTTTTTCAGTCTATCGGGAATTAGAGCATCTTTCCTTCGATTCGCTGCTCTTTCAGATGCAGTAGTTTTCTTTTTCTTGATTCTTCCGAGTTTCTTTGTTTCATCTAAAGAATAAACCTCAATCTCACCATCTTCATCAATTACTATATCAACGTTATCGAAGTCGATGTCGGGATTTTCTTTCTTTAGTTCAGCAATAAGTTCAGCATATGCTTCTAAATCATCTTGATCTGGCTCTTCCCAAGCATCATCATCTTCTGCTAGAATTTCTTCTGTTTCGTCATCAAGAACTTCTTCTTCTTCAGCAACAGTCGGTTCTAAAATCCCTTGAATGATTTCATCCTCAACGGTGCTGTCCTCAGAAGCAACTAGTTCTTGAAAATCTTTTTCCAATGCTTCCATTTTACTTCTCCTTGTACTTAATCTCTATAGATTTGTTGTATTGGTATTTATACAAATTATAATTTTGACAAAAATAATTCAAATTGTTTCAGAGCGTTTTCTTCTCGATTCTGTTTAGGCACATCAATTTGTTGCTTCATTTGTGCAATATCTGACTCATGTATTGCACCATTGTTCCAGACCCATTCTTTTCCTTCCATAATACCATTTACAAATGCATTTGGTGCAGACGGATCAGCAACAATATCAGCCGCAGTTGCCAGATGAAAGTCATCCTTTACTAATTTTATGCCGTTGGACTGCTCCTCCAATGATCCCATACCCCTCGATGAAACACCGAGTCTAGCACCTTCTTTGAGCAAACTTTCAACAATTTTGCCAGACGGTGTATCACGCATAACCTTTGCTTTGCCTGTCCAATCATTTCCAGATCTTCGCAAATCTGTAATCATGTGAGAAACCCGATCTAAATTAATAGTCGGCCCTTCTGGATGACCTAATTCACCAAAGGCACGATTTTCCTTGATATAATCTTTTTTATATCGTTTTACTTCTCTCTCCAAGATATGCCTTGGATAAGATCTTTTATTACGATTTACAGTTTCTGATTGAAGAAATACACCTTCAAGGTATAATGACTTTTTGCCATCTGTACCTTCTTCAATTTCAAAAACTTCTAAATCTTCCGTAACTTCAGTGATTAGTTTCATTTTTTACCCCTCTATCCAGAATAATCTGTCCTAGCTGCAAAACCAGCAACCTTTCTCACCGTAAGGATAGCAGTTGCAACACCCGAACCAGCAGTTACTATAATATCACCTGTTGCACCAGATGCGGTACTATACGGTAATGCCATTTCTAATAATTTCCCGTTGCCTGATAATTGCAATGCTGTTTCAGCTGAAGTGGCATCCCATTTAACCGTTATACCAGCCGCAGATGACCATTCAACATCTATCAAATTAACCCTTGCGGTAGCACCATCTGCATCTGCCAAAGCAGAAACATCTATGGTTTCAGAAGCACCACTTCCCAGATTAATCAGAAAAGTTGCCTTTCCTCTTATTTTTGATTGATCATAAACTTTTAATTGTGCCATATTACTTTATTCCTCTGCTACTTTAGAATCTTCAGCACCTGTAACAGCAGAATTATCCAACCAATCAGTTGCGAGTTCTTCTTTCCTAGCATCTAACACAGTATTTATCTTCGATGCCAGTTCCGTATGAAAATGTTGCAACGCATCGGAATTTTCATCATTCAAAATCGCATTTACTAAATCTATTGTTGCCATGTCATTTCTCCTTAAACATCCTCTAATTGACTACGAATTGCATCTATATCTAAAGACAATTCTTGTAATACTTGCTGTTCCTCTTGCGCTGGTGGTTGACCATTAGTTGGTGGTACTGGTGCTGGTGCTGATGGTGGTGGTTGTTCTGGTGGTACTTCTGGAACTTCTGGTTCAGGTGGCCCTTGTGGCCCCATAGCACCCCACTCAATAGTGGCATCCTTAACAATCTTGCCACCATCAACTTCAGCATCAATCTCTTTCTGCATTTTCTTTATTTCCTTATCTGTCATTTGCATAATATTCTTTTTAATCCATGCCATCGAGAAGTAACGTCCAGCAAACTCGGATATTGTACTGAGTGCTTCCAATCGCATGTTTAAAATTTCACTATTCTTCTGCTCTCTATAAAAATTATCTTCTGCATAGACAAATGCTATTTCATGTTTAATCTTATCCCAATCCTGTGCTTTGATTATACCTTGAAATATTAATTGTGCCTTGAGCAGTTGATTGAAGAAATCAGTGAACTCTGTTCTCAACCTCTGAACAAACTTTGAAAATTTCAATTCATCTCTTGTTATTTCGGATTCTCGACCTAATGAAAAACCCGAACCGTTTTGATCATCAATTCTGGACGATGGTACATTCAACGACTTGTAGAATTTCTGTAAGAAGTAAATAACATCTTCCATCTCACCTAAATTCTGTCCGCCAGGCAATGTTGAAATTTCTGTACCCCGTCCACCCTCTCGTCTGGGCAACCAGAAATCTTCTAACATTGCCATATGCTTACGATCATCTTTGATCTCGCCAGTATCTGCATCATAGACTAATTTATTTCGATACCGATTCATGGTATCTTGCAGATATTGTTCTGCCTTTGCTTTTGGCAAGTTTCCTACGTCTATGTAGAATAATCGTCTTTCTGGAGCTCGACTGATACGGTAGATTACTAATGCATCTTCCATCATTCTTAATTGATTTAACGGTTTTATTGCTTTATGCAAATGACTTACGACTACGTTTTTGGAGTGATCAAACATACCAGATGTAACATGAGCAATGGCATCAGGCAAAATTCTAACTGCTTCTGATATCTGGGCATCAGGTTTTATTGCCTTTTCGTTGAATACAAAATATTCTACCGATTTCTGAATCATATCAATGCCATTCTGTGCTTTGCTTTTCACATTTTCTCTGACTTTTCTGATTTTTCTCGGATCTATATATCTTAGTTCTTGAATTCCTTGCTTTTTATTTTTCTCATCAATTATTATGTGATAGTAAAGTCTACCATCTACATACCATTTTCTAAAAATCTCATATGCCTTTTCGTTAAAATTGAGTTTATCTATAATACTATCAAAGGATTCATGTATTTTCTTTTTAACGGTATCAGGCGCACCTAAATTTTCCAAATCTAATTTAACAACATTGTTTTCGTCTTCTGGTATCACGATTGCTTCATTTACTACATCATCAATAGCCGCATCACATTCTGGATGTAATGCCATATCACGATATCGGTTAATCAGTTCTATCTCATTCTTGATAGACCCTGCCATATCAATATATTGTCCAAAAGCACCACCTGATGCTATAGGCAAAGCACCATCATCATTTTCTGGGGCTGCAAAAGATCTCACATCTTTCTTTTTTGCTTTTGTAATTTCAAATCCTAAAAATCTTGCCATTTGTAATACCTAAACAGGGTAGGGGGAAATCCCCCTACCATAGTTTTATTTTTATTTATGCTAACTTATCTAATAGACTTTCGATTTTACTAACCGCAGCGTCTTTCATCTTATTAACGATTGGTGTAACAATATCACCAGCTAAGTTTGACTTAGCACTCTGATCACGTCCGAGATTGACCCATTGATTGAACGTCCAAGTTATATCAAACGTTTCTAATGAATCGTTGGTTTCCCAACCCAGCTCGATACCAGCAATTACACTAGGCCAACAATCTTGCATAGCATATTCTGCAATTTTCTCACCACTTTTGCTAAGATGAACAACGTGTGCAACAGATGTGTATTCAGAATAACTATCTGCTAAAGTAACATTAGAAATAGGGCCATTAATCAATTCTTGCCATTTCTCGACATAATTCCTGACCGTAAATCCTTCGTCATTAACAACAGTAGTATTCCAATCTTCATATGTCCTATCGCCTGCCATTTTAACCTTTCTACCCATGTAAGGCACTTCTATCATACCAATATTCCCTGATGGAATAGAAGCAGTTTGTGCCATGAAAGAGATAAAATTAGCACCGTCCAGACCATTGTTCCCCGTCTTGCTAAGTCCAGATGGCGGCATAACTTGGACAAAATAAAGAGTGGGTCTTGCCCCACCCCCTGCCATTGCTTGCTTGAAACCTGTAATATCCATTTACTTTTCTCCTTATTACCCTGCTACTTCTGAGAACGAAACACCAGTTCTAACAGCAATGAAATTCAATTGAATGTAATTAATGGAACGTGCTGGTTTGATATAAATATCACCCACAAATTCATTTCTATCAATTACATCACTAGTATTATTTGAACTATCGCAAACAACTTTGAAGTCGTAAATGCCTCGTTTTGCTTTAATACCAGAAAGGAATGGTTCTACCATATTGCGAAATGATGACCTAGTAAATTCGTCATTAAATTCAAACAACATGTATTTAGCAGCACTAGAAATAGTTCGTTCTAATAGATTGAATAACCTACGAACGTTAATTCTATCAAAAGCACTTGGTTTTTTCAAGAATGTTTTATCCCCATAAAGAATTGTACCAGCACCAGAAATATTAGCAACTGGATTGATATTTGCTTTATAAAGAGTATCCCTTTCTGTCTTATTTGGATCGAAATGCAATTTTACTACGTTACGAATTGCTCCACGATTCAACCCTGCTGGACTCCACCATGCACCCAATGAATTATCAACACTGACACACAAACCAGCAACATCACCGTTTAACGGTATGTCTATATATTTATCTGTATACCTGTTGTAGGTTCTTTTCCAACCAGAATCCATAACTGCATAAGATGTACTGCTCAGACCTGTTTGAGTCGAATCCGTTACAACATCAGCTGCTTTAGTTATACCTGTACCAATAACACTAGCACTATCTGGTGATAAAAACACGATACAATCCTTTCGTATCTTTGCTATATTATCAATTACTGAAATTGCTAATGCACCAGAAGAATCTACCCCGATAGGCAACAAATCAATATCAACCGCTTCTTTATCTACAAACAACCCATAACCAGTTGTTGCAGAATAACGTTTTGAAGCATTATTTCCACCACCAGCACCAGAATCGTCATCACTAACACCGCCTGCCAAATTTAAAGATTGAGCATTAACAGATGTAAATATTGTCGTATTTGCTGAATTTTTCCCTTCCCATGTACTCTGAACATTATCCCATTGTCCTGTGGCATAGATATATTTAGAGTCTCGACGTATAACATCCTTAAAGTAATTGCTATTTCCCTGAGAATTTTTAGCATCGGTAGCAAGGGAAAGATGTGCATATCGTTCCAATACAGTACCAGCAATACCAGAAATTTCACCTGTTCTATCTACAACTACCAAATGTATCTCGTCATTGACATCTTCACCACCATTATTATTTAATACATAATCAGAAGTATTTGGCATTCTATCAAACAATCCACCAAAATCGACTGTTTTAGTTGCTCCACCCTGAGTATAATCACCATTCCACCCTGCTAATGATCCACCTGTCTGAAGTAATCTTACTTGTATTGCATTGCCCAAAGCACCAGCATATCTAGCAACAAAACTAGAAGTACCAGCAGAAGAATTAGTCGAACCACTATCTTTAGAATCGAAATCTTCTTCATTAACAACTAATACACCACCAGAACCAGATATAGTTTCTAGTACTAGTTTTATTGTATTATTCGTAGAGCCAGGATCAACAACGGTAATTACATCACCAGAATTATACCCACTACCAGCATTAGCAATTGTAATAATCTTAACTTTCGTACCATTAGTGTTTGTTGTTATTGTAAAGGTTGCTCCTGAACCTCCAAGCGGTAAGACAGAAGTTACACCAGAAGCAGTTGCAGTCGTTATATCAGTTCCACCATTCCATGCAGTTGATGCAGTAAAATCTGTACCAGATGCACCTAAAGTAGCAGCTCCATCGGTACTCTCTACTCTAAATTGACCACCAGAAGAACCACCCTGTGTGATAGTTAAAATATCACCTTCTGAATATCCTGTACCAGCATTATTAACAGTAACAGTTAGGACTTCTCCACCAGTAGCATCAATATCAACAGTAGCACCAGAACCTGTGCCACCAGTAGTTGCTAAACCAGTTGCATCTGTATAACTAGAACCACCAGCTACAACAGCAACAGTTTGTATTACACCACCATTAAAATCGACTATTGTACCCTCTGTACTAGTACCATCCAATGCATTTTTTGCATTAGTACCTAATGTTCTAACTACGTTTAATGAACCACCATATGCTAAGGTACTGGAAGCAACGTGCCAATTCCCCTCAACATCGGTATTTGTCGGTTTCCCGAATGTATTTGCCAAATCTTGTTCAGAAGTAATTGAAACTATTTTGTCTGCCGGCCCCCATATGAAAGCAGCTGCAAAACCAGTATTCGATGAAGTACTGGGTGCTAAGACATTTGTAGCATCAATTTCTGTAACACTTACGCCTGGGCTTACTTGAAATGCCATATTCTTTCTCCTTGTTCAGTTGTGAATTTTGAAACTTTCCCTATAAAGTATCAATTAAGATTTGTTGTATTGTTATTTATAAAAAATGGTATTTTCAACCTACCACTTCCCATAGTTGACCATCTGTATCTATCAAAGTTTCAGTTTCCAACCCTGTATGAACAAATCCGAAAGGTGTTACATCTTCCTCAATTTCACGTATTCTTTCCGCATGAAGTTTCAATCTCAAATCCTGATTCATCAAATCTTTAAAATACCTTTGATTACTTACCCAAGAAAAAAGAACCAATGTCATAACTAAATCGTCATGTGATCCCTCTGTTGCTTGGTAACTTTTCCCTTTAACTGCAAAACACGTTAATTCAGCAATGGTCTGAAAATCGACCAATAATAATTTATCTTCTTCTATTAACGTTTTTAGTACACGACACCCTATTCGTTTAACTTGTGCCGTTGTTTTTATCCCCATTTCTGTGCCTCTACCAAAACCAGCATTTAATACCTGTCCAGCACGACCCTTAATGGTAGATGATAGAATATTTTCATATTCTAAATCCTGATATAATGTATCTGCAACCTGACTACCAATGTCATTTACTTCAACTAGCACATAAGCATCATTATAATCCTTGGCCACCTTCTCAATCACTGTTGGATAAAGCAAAGGTGAAATTGTATTATTACGATATTTTGCCACCATTTTATATGGAACATCTGTAATATCAATCACTGTAAATGCTGAATAATCCTTTCCAGCACCTCTTGCTACATCACAAGACAACATATAAATATGACTCGGTATTGCCATCTCATAGATATCCATATTATCTTTGCTGGATATTGGTTGCTTAAATGCCAATTTAGACAATTTGCTTGGTGAAATTAAAGTATTGGTTGACCCTATAAATTCCGTTTCAAATTCAATTCGGAATTGATCTTCCGATGTATTTCTGATGGTTTGTTCTTTCCATTTACTATCACGGCCAGGAACTTCTGACCAATGGACATCAATCGGTATATAATCACTTCGACCCTCGACCGAATCTGTCCACATTTTATAAAACTGATTCATCCCATTTGGCGTTGAAACAATTAATACTTTTGTTGTATTTCCAGAAGAAATAGTCGGATAAACCGACCTAAAGAAATCTTCGGCAATATGTTCTGGTACAAATGCAAATTCGTCTAAAAATATAATATTGAACGTACCACCCCGAATAGCACTAGACGATGTAGAAGATGCTAGAATTTTTGAACCATTTTCTAATTCAATATTTCCTTTGTTCCATTCCACGACCCCTTGTTGCAACCAAATTGGCAAATTTTCATATGCCAATTGCCATCTGCCAAGTAACTCTCTAGCAGTACTTCCCTTATTTGCCAATATACCAACTCTGACATCCTGATTAAATAATACAAAATGTAATAAATATGAAATAATTGTAGTCGATTTCCCTGTCTGTCTAGGCATTTTGCATATAACAAACCGATTATCGTGAAATTTCTGAACCATATCTTCTTGAAAATCCCACATATCAAATCTAATTAAACCATCATCCACGTTAACAATCTTCATATATTTTTTAATGAAATATATTGGGTTATCAGCACACTTTATAAATTCTTCCACCTGTTCTGGTGTAAAATCTATAGGTACATTAGATCTTTTAAGTAAAGGATTTCCTAGATAATTAATCGACTGCATCTTTTTTCTTTTCTTTTATCAGTTTTTGTAAATCTGAAGTAGAACCAACAAACAACGCATTTGTAACTTTTGTTGGATTCCCCTTTCGATCTAATGCTTTTAATTCTTCCATTTTTTTCTGCAAATCCATCAGCCGATCATTAACTTCTGATGTATTTTTGAGCAATTGTCCAACAACTTCAAATGCTCTAGGATTATCTGATTGTTTTGCTAAATCGAGAGCATATTCCATCGCATCAACACCCTGCTCAAATAGTTTATAGTAATTATTTCGGCTTTCAATGTAATCATGCTCTATATCAATATTTCGATCTTCTGGGTTCGATTCAAGAATTTCACCTTCTTCTATGATTTCTTTAACTTCTGAAGATTCGACATCAAAAATGTCATTAAGTACTACATCAACTTTATGGTTCATGATCTATCCGTTTTTGTGTTAGTGGACGATGTTCTTATTATTCGACTAGATGCAGTTCCATCAACATCTATGGTTTCCGTATGATCTGCTGAAGTATGACCAATTGTATCAAATCCAGAAAATGTATTACTATACATCTGAGCAATTGCTTCTGTAACCACTTTAGAAGTTGCACTTGGCCCAAACAAATAAGTTTTCAACTGGAAATTGATTGTCCATAAAATCAATCTTCGTTCATCAACAAAAGATCCTTCCCACTGATCTTCTTGGGAAACATCCATTAAGACCACTGGCATATCATGTTTGATCACATCATTAATTGTAATTGTTAATTCTGGCGTAAAATATGGCAAAATTTGCTCCACAATTTTGAGTCCATCTTCTGTTTGGTCACAAGCAATACTTAGTGAAATATCTAAATTATATGGTACTCGTTGCCAATGATAAGTTACTTGTGATGTATCACCATCAACTGCAACTGCTGTTCGTTGCATTGTATTTAATTTTCTAGTGGTATCATATGCTATGGCAGTCCATTCAAAACTCATTCTAGGCAAACTAAATTGTGTTTCAGTACCTGTTGATACTTGTGCCAATATTTGCCTAAATCTGGATCTCGGTGCATATGCTAATGGCACAAGAATAGACTGAACATTATCACTTGAATCGACACGTTTAATAGTAATATTATTAAACAATGTACCAAAGGAAATTAATGCCTTTCTAATTGATTCGTTATAAAAAGATGTACCTAACATTAATATGTACCAAACGGATTAGTTTCCGTGAAATCTACGATACCACCATCAGCAGCAGTTTCAATATCAGTGCTTTGGGTGAATTGATCAGTAGCAGTTGCAATATCATCAATTGCCGAAATTCCAGTATCGAGTGTATCCTGAGCATAACGGAATAGTGAACATTCCATCTGCCAGATATAATTTTTTCCTAATTGAAAAAATGGCACTTGATCTTCAGAGAAAGTAATCTCATACAATTGACTTGAAAATGGCAAATATATCAAGTCACCCTCTCTTGGTCTGGTTATAGTTGCATCGCCTGCAGTTACAATTGCTGTAAATCTACTCATAGAACAAACTAACTGACATGCATCTTGAACCTCATAACCAAATCTACCTAATACATCACCACCTCCACCAAATCCCTGTATGGTATCTTGCCCAAAATACATTTCAATGGCATAAGAGGTTGTAAATGAATTTTTTTCAGCATCGTCAAATATAGTATCTATATTATTGCTCGTTCTGGGTAAATAATTGACATCAAAACCAGCAACTTGAATTGCTTCAGTTACTAGATTTTGAACCAATGATTGTTCAGTTGTAGATGAATGATGAGTGAAACCTGTTCTAATTGTCATCTGTTATCCTATTAAAAATTGTGGCATTTCTTCATAATTCATTTGCATACTTTGTTCAATTTCTTGTATTTCGGTAGTTGCTTCCGACATTAACGTTGCGCCACTATATGTTATACCGCCTGGTAATTGCAAACCTTCAAATTTGCTTAGATTTTGCCCCCATTGTCGTTTCATCAATGCGGTTGCATATCTTTTCAGGAATCTATCATTATAAACTGATACATAAAAATCTGGATTTAAAATTTCATATGCTTCAACAAGTAAATATTCATCAGTTTCAACATCATTTGTCCAATCCATGTGAATATGAAGTCGATCTTGATGTCTGGAAAAATCAAAGGGATGTTTACCCACTAATAAATGATCAATCATTTCAAGATTTTGACTAACCATTGAATAATGCTGCATCTGAACATCTGAAAAATCATGAAGATCATTCAATCTCATTTGATACCTAAGATCAAACATGTTAACAGTTGAACTAGAACCTATAGGATATACATTAATCACACCTGTCACGCTAGTACCAATCGAAATATATTTGTTGGTTTTATCTGATGTAGTAACCTGATGTTTCAAGAACGACCTAACAATTGCATCATAATGATAATCTTGATAATATTGTAGTGCATCATCAACGACATCACTTTCTTGATCAGCAGTGATATTAATATCTATCATACCAGAACCAAGTCTACGTTTACAATATGTGATTAAAGTTGCCCTGTTATTTGGTATTGCCATTAGAAATCTCCTCCAACTTCATTCCCATCTATTGTTGGTATAACAGATTCTATCCATTGATCACTTATATCTGCTGATACTCTACCTGCTGGTAAAAATCCAGAAGTTTGTGCAATATCAATGTTACCTGTATTAAATGAGACAAGAACATTTCCGCCCACTACTGCATTTGTTCCGTTAGTAACTGTTACAGATGCATCCCCTGCTAACAATGAACCCCTTGCTAATGATTGAAATCCATTTGTACCATTACCAATAATAATATTTCCAATTGTGAATGCTGTAACACCAGTACCACCATCAGCAACAGAAACTGTATCTGTTGTCGTAAATTGACCCAAACTGGTCACGTTTCCGTTTTCATCAAAAAGTGCTTTTAATGGTATTTGATTTGCCATAACTCTCTCCTATAATGGTAATTCCGCATCCCCTGATAATGCTTTTCCGCAATCAATAATAACACCATGTTTTTTGGTAACACTATCGGCCTCATAGGTTGATGTGTCTTGCGTTAATTGTAATTCGTGTAATGTACCTGATGCTGATGTACCACTTGCTCCACCTGTTAATGTCACAGTCGAAACCGAAAAGACAACTTCTCTTGCCGTTGCCGTTATATCATTTTCTCGGTCTTGCAGAAGTTTAATTTGGTCGGCAAAAGTTTTATTAGTGAAAGTTTTAATTTCTGCATCTGTACC
>NZEE01000074.1 GCA_002688965.1 archaeon
ATCTCTCCCTTTTCTACAAGCCTTTCAATTTCCTCTAATAACTCTTCTGGACTGTAATATAATGAATCTTTTCTTATAGGATATGTATCCTTCTGCAGCACAAGCCGTAAAGCCTGTATCCAGCCTATATTTGTAGACCATTCAGTCTGTAGTGCTGTAGGGACAGAATCACCATAACCTTCGTCTACTCTTTCGCATTGTGCGAGCAGCCTTTTCACTTGATCTTCTGCTAACATTTTTAATCTCCTTTTTATAACAATTAACACAATAAGGAACGCCATTATTTGTTACAACAGCTATCTTATCGCATTCAATACAATGATTAGGTATCGGCATGGAGCTTATCCCAACCTTTCTTATTTTTACTACCAATTTCTTTCTTAGCACAGTTCTTGCATATTTTTACCCATCTCCTATCATCCATTAGATGGGCAATGGCAGCATTTGGCCGCCTTAAATACTTATGCTTAGAAATTTTATCACAAAAAGTACATTTGAATGGTTCCATAGGTACTGGCCCCATGTATTTAACATTATTATACTGCACTGAACCACTTAAAGAATATAACAATAACTATCTTGTCTAATATCCATAATCCTAGTAATAATAACAGTTTAAAATTAACTGACTTTCTATAAGTTACTTCCATTTCATTAGAAGTCTGCAAAGAAGAGTCAACCTTACGTTCCATTGCTTGCATTCTTTTATTTATTTCAACAATAGACTTTGCATTTCTAAATGCATCCATTATATAGCTCCTTATTTTACTAATTTTTTGACGTATAACACGCTTACGTTTTAACCATTTTGAAACCTTAACAGTTGAAGTGTTCTTGTTAGAACGATTTGTTGCTGAATGTGATCGTGATATTCCTCTCATGAGACTTTAGGGGAGTCAGATTGTCGCTAACTCCCCTTCCGACAAGTCACCTCTTAGGAGATCATCCTAAATTAAAAAGGAATATCAGCGGTTTCGCTAGCTGCTTCCTTCTTAAGAGTTATAGTAGTTCCAGTGGTGCCATTACTACTAGGAGCACCATCTTTTACATACTTTTCATAATATCCTTCAGCCCTATGCATCCAGTATTTTACATCTTCTTCTGTAAAAGTATCAACATCATTAGAAAATACAGTAGGCGCAGGTTGTTTAAGAACTCTACTATATTTAGAGTTCTTAGGATCTGGATATAAATACACATTCAATGTACGATCACGTAATACATTTGGATTATCATCAATAGTGACTGACTTCTCTCCATTTGGGCCGTCAAGCACTGAAGTAATGCCAGCATTAGCAAATCTAAAGATACTACCAACAGCAAATTCATTGCCTTCTTTATCAAATGCTTCATATACACGCATATTTAGTGTTTCAGGTAATTCATTAAACCATACATCTAGATATGTACTATCATTGTCATTGGTGTCAAATGTAGCTTTTTTAATAGTTACTTCATGCCACCCTGGTGATAATTTACTACCACCTCTAACGGTTATTGTTCTTGACATTATTTCTCCTTGGTTATTGTTTCTGATTTAGCCCTGGCCTCATACTCAGACACTAAGTTAAGAGTAATATCATGATACTTTTCTATAGTATCTTTATCTCTCATATATAATGTTGAGCTTACCAGAGTTGTAATTTTCTTCTTTTGGGTTTCACTTAAAGCAACATGATCTTTATGGGTAATAAGCACTGCAACCATATCTTTATACAATTTAGTTAAAGCTTTTGGTGCTACTGTATTATTACCTGTCAAAGTATCATTTTGCTGTTGATGTATTGCATTCTGTACTTCATTGGCTGAGGCAAATTCAGTCCCTGAATAACCTGCAGCTGCGACTGCGCGTCCAATTGATGAGGTCTCACAGTTCTCTAAAGCACTAGTTTTATTGATTTGAGAATTACCTTCACGTTCATAAGCATGACCTGTAAATATACCATTAGGTGTACTTATAGTTGCTTTAAAGACAACAATGCCATCAGTCCAAGAAACAAGATCTGTTTCAATACTAAAAGCTTTGCCTTTATATGTTTTATGAATTTCTGTTACACGTTCTGCAACAGTCTTGTATTCCCTACCATGTATTGTAACTGGCATCGGTTCTCTCCCTATATTATGAATAGGCAGCCGAGAGACAGAATGAATTGGCAACCGGCTACCCATCCGGTGTTTTGTGTTGTTGAGCACTATGCTCGCCTGTAATTTACAACCATTTATTATTTAGTGTCAAGCATCATTGTAGGAAAATGAAACAAAATTTCCTTTTCCAAAGGTTGTTTAGTTATAAACTTCCTAATTGCATTTACAATGAAGCTGCCAGACATATTAGAACAATAACTGGTTGCCTTTGCATTACAAGGTTCCTCGCTACCCTGATCGTCAGGATACCAAGTTTTAGTATATCTATCAACAGTGGGATTAGGAAAATTATATTGCTGATAAGTTTCAGCACCCATCCTGCCATCAATAAGACATAAAATACTATTATTTCGTTCTTTAAGCACAAGTTCTACTGCTTCTATCCTGCTTTTCATACTATCAAACCCAAGTATAACAATATCATTACCATAAGGATAAAGTTTTACAAATGTGTAAGGCTTGCATTCTATTATAGCATTACGATTTATTTCCATCATCATATTCATTAATGCTACTGATTTCATTATCCCAATATGCCTGGTGTCAAATTGAGATACACCTATATTAACATCTTCTACCTTATCTTTATCATATAATATAAAGTTAATACCTCCCATTCTAATAAGCTGTTGAGCTGCGGAGCTACCAATAGCCCCGCAACCCAATATATGGAAAGTATATTGATTCATATTATTAACTATACCAACATATCTGTCATTAAACACAGTATGATGTCCCATAATCAATACCATATGCATCAACAGGCTGTCCAGTATCCTTGTCTACAATCATATCCCAGGCGAATGATACGAGAACAAGATCAAGTAGTTCACTATCAGATTTTGGCAGTTTAATGCGATAGTCAAACTTATTACTTTCCATCTTAGCATTATATACTTTGATAGCCTTACGGTAGGCTTTATGCTTTATTTCACCAGCACATAACTTTCCATTTAGCGTATCCAACTTGCCAATAAGATATTGTACAGCTATATCTTCATCATCTTCAACGCCAAAGCTTCTATTATATTCTTTTATTTCTTGACGTGCTGTATAAGCATCACCAAGAGATAATTGGTTCTTATCATAACTTTGGTTATAACCATTTTTCTTCCAAACACTTCTGCTATATGACTGTTCTTCTGAGCATTTAGCCATTACTTCAGTAATGACTGTTTCAGGTATATCTGTATTAGGGCCATCTATAATATTTAAATCAATATCTTCACCAACTGCTATTGGATCCCACATTTGAACCCTGAATTTAGATTCTTGCATAATATTAACTACAAGAAACATACTCCATAATCCAGAAGCATATTCTTTCATTGTGGCTTTATCAGTGCTACTCCAAAATGCTTCCATATTACCATGACTATGCCACCATACAAATTGAATATCCTTGCCATGCTTTTGTGCCATTTCAATATAAAAATCAGCCAAAGATTCTTTGTCCATAGTACATGTACTACGAGTTGTTATTTGCTTAATGATAGTAGGTTCAGATAAAATCCAGTCATTTTGTTTATCTAACTTGGCTATCATCATACCACCAATTTCATGTCCAAGTTCTCTTTTATCAACAACTTGGCTATGTCTTGCACGTGCGTAATGTTGAATTTTCATCCAATCATCATGAGATATATAGAATCCTGACTTCATTCAATTTCTCCTTCAGTTGTATTCATTTGTTTGATTAGTTTCCTACCTGATCTTGCACTAAATAAAAATAGTCCAAGCTTTTTATTCTGATGATGATAACCATTTTTAAAGTATCTTTCAAAGTGTGCTTCTGCTTTATTTAAAATCACATCCTTTGCATCTTCATCATTCACATAAAATACCCCTGAATAATCACCCCACTCACCATCTTGTTCTACAACCTTTATTTCAGCATATTGCCTATTTATGTGAGCATCAAGAGTATTTCTCATTCTTAGTACATTTTTCTTTATTTCAATTACAGTTTTTTCCAATGTGGCTATGGATGATTCTATACATTGTATTTTATAATCCATCTTTGCCTTTGCATCCTTTGCCTTTACATTAGAGTTACGTTTATTATTAGGGTTCACTTTATCTCCTTTATTATTATGCATTATCTGCCAACACATCTTCAAAGCTACTAGCAGGTTTACCTACCCTACCACCACTCACTTGAGATGCCCATTTAAGCATTTCTTTCTTATCATCATCTAATGATTCTTCTTTCTTTAATTCATTCATATGAAGTTTATATCCATCACATTTCTTCCTATGACTACATTTTCTTATGTTATCACAGAAATTTATAACTTCTTTATGGGGATTTAATACCACTTCACCTGGCAGACGATCTTTAAATACACATGTTAATCTTTCAGCACACCATTTACCGCTATATCCAACTGCATCAAGTAACTCAGTATTCATGTCTTCATCTAATCCAATAAATGAAAATCTTATATTATTTAATGGATTTGCATTAATTATTTCATATTTAAACAACCATTCTTGTAGATGGTAAAAGAATGCATGCCAGTCCATACGCATCCAAGATCTTACAATATCATCTTGGTGATTACCCATACATATATTTTGCCATGAAAATATTCTTCCATCTGTCTGTCTAAATGTAGGTCCACGATCAGGTCTATTCATAAATGGATGCCATATAGGCCTTTCACTTTTAAGAATCATACCTTCAGCTTCAGGAATAATAAGATCTTTAGGTACATCATAGTTTAGTCCAAAGATAAGATGCTGACTATTATATATACTAGGTGGTTGTAAATCTGGATTTAATATTGACCATATCCATTTACCTATACTAATCTGAATACAAAAGGTTAATGGAGGGAAGTCAATATGGCCTATATCTAGACCTTCTCTAGTTATTCTAAGTGGCTTTGGTTTAAACTCAAATGTAAAGATAAATAATCCCTCTACTAGGTCTGTATTAGGGTCTTCACGTTGAGTAGCACCATAACCACGATATATATTATTATTTATATCACATCTTCTTGCTTGTCCAAATGTAGTAGTTATATCATTTAAGGACGCAGTAGCCATTAATTCATTTATTCTACTAGTGAATTCATAAATTGCTTGTTCAAGTATACCATCATCAGTATTTTCGTCAAGCCATACAGCATTTTCTCTTCTAGAGGCAATTAATGCATTTTCAATTTCACATAGTTCGCGTTTCATATCATTACTATACCATTCTCTACGTCTATCAAATATACTATGCATATGTCTTGGTCTACGATGCCATTGCATTATCTTACGAGTATAACATACTTTGACCTTATCATATGTACCAGGTGACCATCTCCATTTTTTAGTTATTCTGAGTGGTTCTTCTATTCCATCATAACAATATTTGTGATTAAAGTTATCTAATTTTGCTAATAAGTTACCTTGAGGTCCTATAGTATTGGCTAAATCATCTAAGCCATTTGGATAAAACATATCTACCATTTCTTCAGTCTTCATCATTAACAAGCTCCTTCCATTCTTTTTCAGTAGCATATTTAGCATCACCAGCGGCTACTATTCTAGCAGCATCTTTAGCTCTAGTTTTAACAACAGTTCCAATTGGTAACCAGCCCCAATGACCAGTATGTTCAATAATAGTTTTAATATACTTCATATGATCTCCTAAGTTATGAAGAGCAGAGAGAGCATAGGAGGTCAAGTAAACGCTTCTGCGGTCAACCAAGATTATACTCTCTCTCTCCCCGTGTTTGTGAATTACACTGTCCTATTTAAGAAGCGGAGCGCCCACTTCATTAATATAGTTCAATAATTCACGTGTTATACGCAGCTGACCTATGCCAGGCACGTATTTACCGGATAAATGAAATACTATTTCATCTACACGGCCATTCTGAAACGTAGTAGTTTCGTCAGCGGCTAGGATCCTAAGAGTTCCATCTTTACCTACTTTAGTAGAAGACAAAGTCTTCGTTAGGTCAGTATTGTTGGTTCTTAGCTTACGATGGGCTTTAACACCCTGCTTCAACCTAGCATAAATAGTAGTGTGATGTACACCATATTCTTTAGCGGCCTTTGAAACAGGCATGCCAGCTTCAACGTCCAATAAGATATGATTCCACATCGCTGGAGAGATCCTTTTGATCGCACCAACTTTACGTTTACGCATGGTTGCGGGTTTTCCACCCTTTTTGTCACGATTGACTACAGCTAC
>NZEE01000075.1 GCA_002688965.1 archaeon
GACAGGATATTGGATTTGAAACAAATGAATTAGCAGAGTGTAAGTGGAGTTCTGGTGATGTTGATTATGAATCTATGGAAAATTCATTTCAATGCAATGATAATCTTGGTGCTCCTTCAGGAGCTTTTGGTTATTTATGCACTGGGAATTTACCAATTAATTCTTCGCAAAATGATTTTTATATTCGGTGTAAAGACCAGCCATGGCTTGAAAGTGTTGGAAGAGGTGATGAAAGAGTTGCAAATACTGAAAGTTTTATTTATACATTGAAAAAACCTGAAAATCATATTTCTATTGATAAAATTAAGCCAGATTCTGATTTTGAAGTTTCAACAAGAATTAGCACTGTTGTTTTAAAAGTAAAAACAGCAGGTGGGGGAGATTATCATTCATGTGATTATTCTTTTAGTAGTTATAATAATATGGTTGATTTTAATGATTTTGATTTTGATAATATTCATGAACAGGAATTTACTCAGATGACTTCTGGAAATAAAAGAGTTTATATTGAATGTGAAGATGAAACAGGAGACAAAATTAGGGGTGAGACAAGGTTTAGAGTGGTTTATGATTCTTCTGCTCCGCAAGTTGCAAGGGTTTTTCAAAGAGGAAGAACAATGACAATTATTACAAATGAAAATGCTGACTGCAAATTTTCAACTGATTCAGTGGCAAAATGCAGGTTTAATTTTGATAATGGGGATGCTATGGGTGGGGGGACAGAGCATACTTTTGGTGTAATAAAAGGAAGAAAATATTATATTAAATGCGAAGATGATTTTGGGCGTGTGCCTTCAGGCTGTTCAATAATTGTACGGGCAACTTAACTAAAATAACTAAAATATAATAGAATTTATAAATGTTGAATGAGTAGAAAAAACATGGATAAAAGAGGAGAAAAGATAAAAAAGAAAAGAGGGCAAGTTACGATTTTTATTATTATAGCAATTTTAATTGTAGTTGGAATTATTGTTTATTTTCTATGGGTTGGGCCAACTTATGTTGAAAAAAAAGTTGAAAGATTAAAGGGTTTTGATGGATGTGTGCAGGATGCAATTGATGACGAAATGGAAAATTTAGGTAAGCAAGGCGGTTTTATTGCTCCTGAGTTTTCTTATTTATATAATGGAGAAAATATTGCTTATTTGTGCTATACTAATTTATATTATAAGCCGTGTATTATGCAGCAACCATTTTTAAAGCAAAATTTTGAAGCAGAGTTGAAAAGATTAATTGTAGAAAAAGTAAATAATTGTTATGATGGTTCTATTTCAGAATTAAAAGCAAGGGGTTATGAAATTAAAAAAGGAGCTGTTAGTTTTGATGTTTCTTTAGAGCCAAGTCAGGCTGTTGTTATAATTAATGCACCTACTTCTGTTTCATCTGCAGCAGGCGGGCAGAGATTTTCAAAATTTGATGCAAAGATTCCAAGTCCAATTTATAATATGCTTATGATTGCAACTTCAATTTTGCAATATGAAACAAGATTTGGCGACAGTGATGTAACAAATTTAATGGTATTTTATCCTGAATTTATTATTGATAAAATTAAGAGGAGCGACGGGACAACTGTTTATATTATAACTGACAAGCAGACAGAAACTAAATTTCAATTTGCAACTCGGAGTTTTGCATGGCCACCAGGTTATGGAATGGGCTCTGGGCTGGTGGGTGATCAGTAAGATGAAAAATAAAAAAGCATTGATGAGCTTAACTCAAATTTTCTTATTAATTGGGATGGCATTTGCTGTGTCTTATATTATTTGGGAGTCAGAAGGAGTGGAAGCAGTTGGGACTTTGTCTTCGCCTTCGGTGTGTTGTGAGAAAACTCAGGACGGGGCGTGGTGTATTAATACAGATGAAGCAAGCTGTGATACTAGTTTTAAAACAGCTCCGACAAGTTGTGAAACTACAAGCTACTGCAAATTAGGAACTTGTTATGATTCTTCTGAAGGAATTTGCATGGAAAATACTCCGCAAAGAGTTTGTCAGGAAGCTGGTGGGGCATGGGATGAGCGGGAAGCAAGTGAAGTTCCTCAGTGCCAGTTAGGATGTTGTATTATTGCTGACCAAGCAGCTTTTGTTCCATTAGTGAGATGTAAAAGATTAAGTAGTTTTTTTGGTATTGCAAATGATTATAGAAAAGATATAACAAATGAAATTGATTGTATTGCTGAAGCACAAAGCCAGGATACTGGAGCTTGTGTTTTTGAGCAGGATTTTGAAAGAATATGTAAGTTTACAACAAGAAATGACTGCGGTGCTTCTCAAACAGTAGAAACTGTTAATGGAACTAATATAACCTTAAGTACTGAAAAGAAATTTTACAAAGATTATTTATGTTCTGCTGAAGAATTAAGTACAAGTTGTGCAAAGCAGGCATCTACTAATTGTTATCAAAGCAAAGTTTACTGGTTTGATTCATGCGGGAATAGAGAAAATGTTTATTCTATTGATAAAGATAAGAGCTGGAATAATGGAAAAGTTGTAGAAAATGATAATGCTATTTGTCCGAGAAATGATGGTTCTGAAGAAGAGTGTGGTAATTGTGATTATCTTTTAGGGAGTAGGTGTGCTGAGTGGGATGGATTTTTAGGACTTGGAAAACCAACAGAGAGTGATTATTTTTGTAAAGCAACAAATTGTATTGATAATGATGGAAATGAAAGAAAAAATGGAGAGTCATGGTGTGTTTATGATGCAAGTGTTGGGCAGGGAACAGACCCTGTGGGAAGCAGACATTATAAGGAAGTTTGTGTTGACGGCGGGGTGAGGGTTGAAGCATGTACTGATTTTAGACAACAAGTTTGCTGGCAAGGTTTTATTGATAATGATGAAGGAAGATTTGAAACAGCTGCGTGTCGTGTTAATAGATGGCAGGATTGTGCTTCTCTTGATGATGAAGATGATTGTTTAAATACAGATAGAAGAGATTGTATGTGGCTGAATCCAATAGCTGGTTTAAATTTAGGAGATTCAACAGGTGGTGGTTTTTCTAATCCGACAAGGGGAGGGTTTTCAAATCCTGCTGGAACTTCTTCTGGCTCTGGTGGTGGTGAGGGTGGAGGATTTAGTAATCCAACTGGAACAGGCAGTGCAATTGCTCCTATAACTGGGAGGGCACTTTTTGGTGGAGGAGGTGATAGTGAGGGTGGGGGTGAAAATTTAGAAACAACAACAAATAGGCCTAGGGGTGTTTGTGTTCCTGATTTTCCTGTTGGTTTAGAATTTTGGGAAGATGGAGAAGCAAGAAGTCAGTGTGGAAATGCTCAAGCAAGATGTGTTGTTAAATTTGAAGAAGGTGGTTTTGGCGGGAAAAAATGTGTTGAAAACTGCGAGTGTTTAGAAGAAGATTGGGCTTTGGCTATGAATGGAGTTTGTAAAGGTTTAGGAGATTGTGGTGGTTATATTAATTATATTGGTAAATATACAGATGATGGTTATGAATGGACTCTTGACGGAAAAGAAAAAGAATTTAGTCCAAATAATGTTAATAAAATTGTAAGTGTTGGAAAATCTGGAGGTTCTAAGTCAGGTGGTTTGAATGTCGGGGCAATTGCAGGTGGGTTGGCTGGGGTTGGGATTTTGGCTGGTGCTGGTGCATTTGGTAAATTACTACCTAGTTCTGGAGTTTCATTAGCACCTAATTTAGTAGGAAAACTTAGTGGAATGGATTCAATGAAGAGTCTTACATCTGCACTTGGAATGGAAAAAAACTGGTTAGCTGCAGGGGCATGGAATTCTTTAATGGTTGGCGGGATTATCTGGGTAGGTGCAAAGATGTTTGGAGCAAGTAATGCTGATGCAATTGGAGCAGCTGCAATGGCAGGTTTATTTGCAGGAGAAGTTGCTGGGCATTTTGCTGCTAAGGCTGGAACTATCGCTGCTGGAAAATCAATTGCAGCTAATTCTGTTTTGACAGGAGGTAGTTTTACTGGAGGAGGCACCATTACTGCAGGATCAAAAGGTTTAACTCTTTCTTCTGCTAAAGCAGGAGTAGGAACAGAAATAATAGGTGCTGGTGAAAGTTTTTCACTTCGTCCATCTGCAGGAGCTGCTACTATTACTGAAGGGTCTGCCACACTTGGAGCAGAGGGTATTGCTGCGGGAGAGGGTGGGGCAGTAACTCAATCATGGTGGGGGGCGAATGCGCAATTAGTAAATCTTGGGGTAACAATACTTGTTGCAATTTTAGTTTACAAAATGTTGGCAAAAGAAGAAAGCTATCAAATTGTTGAATTTAAATGCCTGGCTTGGCAGGCACCAACTGGCGGAAATTCCTGCGAAGATTGTAATCCGGAAAATAATGACGGACTGCCTTGTTCTGAATATAGATGTAAAAGTTTAGGACAAGCTTGTGAGTTAGTTAACCCTGGCAGTGATAAAGAACAGTGTGTAAATATTCATCCAAGAGATACAAATCCTCCGATAATTACTCCTAATAAAAATGAACTGACTTTTGGTTATGATTATACAAATGTAAAACCAAATCCTCCTAATGCTGGTTTAGAAATTGTTAATTCAAATTCAACAGATGGATGTGTTAAGGCATTTACTCCGCTGAAATTTGGAGTTGATACAGATGAGCCTGCTCAGTGTAGAATTGATACAGAACATAAAGCAACTTTTGATGAAATGAGCAACTGGTTTGGTGGAAGCAATCTTTATCTATACAACCATACTGAACAGCTTGTTTTACCAGGACCTAATGCATTTAGTAATGGTTCAATTATTTTAGAAAATGGAAATGAAATGAATTTATTTATTAGATGTATGGATAGATTGGGAAATACAAATAATGCAGATTATGGTATAAGGTTTTGCATTGATGAAAGCCCGGATAATACTGCACCGCAAATTCAGGCAACTTCAATTAATAACGGCGGGTGTGTTGCTGCTGATACAGATACAGCTGATGTTGAGTTTTATGCCAACGAGCCAGTTGAGTGCAGATGGAGTCCAATTGACCAGGATTATGACAGTATGGATAATGACATGGCATGCACTACTCAAATTTATCAGTTAAATGCCTTGCAGTTATATACTTGCAGAACTACTCTAACTGGAGTTGCAAGAGATGAAACAAACTTTTATGTAAGGTGTAAAGACCAGCCAGATAAGCCAGAAAATGAAAGAAATGAAAACAAGCAAAGTTATGAATTTAATTTAAGAGGAAGCACTGAATTGAAAATCAAGAACTTGCAGCCAAATGGAACAATTTACGGCTCTGTTAATCCTGCACCTGTTGAACTTTATGTTGAAAGTTTATTTGGTTGTGATAATGGAAAAGCAATTTGCTATTTTTCTGATACTGGTGCTGAAAATGATTATATAATGTTTTTAGACACTAATACAGACGATGGTGTGCATACTCAGAGATTAGATTTAGGAGATGGCAACCATGAATATTTTTACAAGTGTGTTGATTCTGGGGGGAATGCTGCAATTGAAACAATTGAATTTGAATTAGAAATTGATGTTAATGCACCTGTTGTTGCAAGAATTTATGAAGAAGATGATATGTTAAAGATTGTAACTGTTAGAGACAGTGAGTGTGCTTATAGTTTTGATGACTGCGATTTTTCATTTCAAGAAGGAACTGAAATGCCTTATGCTAATTCAACTACTCATGTAACAGAATGGAATGAGGACAAGACCTATTATATTAAGTGTAGGGATGAATTTAAGAACGAAGAAGCTGATTGTTCTATTGTTGTTAGGCCTACTAGGAATTTTTTGTGATTTTTAAATAATTTCCAAAAATTATTTAGAATAAATACTATTTCTTGGACCAAGTTCTAAAACTAAGATAATTAATTTTTGATTTTGAATATCTAAAATAACTCTATAATCTCCCACTCTTAAAATGTAATAAGATGTTCCAGCTTTTCTTTTGACAAAATGGTGGGGGCGGATTTTTATTCTTTCAAGAGTTTTTATAATCCTTTCCTGCAAATTGCGGTTCAATTTATAGAATTGTTTTAAGGCGAATTTTGAAAAATCTACTGAGAACATGACATACCAAGTTCTTTTTTAATTTGTTCTAATGATACAACTCTGCCCTCTGCTATATCTTTTTCAGCTATTGAAATGTTTTTCTTTGTTTGTTCTGAGAATTCCATTCTATCTTCTATTAAATCCCATAAAATATTTTCATAACTTTCTTTTTCATACATTTTCATTGCTTTTAATGTTCCTAAAAGTTCTTTGCTAACCTGGATTGTTGTTTCCATATTTATTATATAACTGGCTATAGTTTATAAATCTTCTGATTATTTTATTTTAGATTCTATAAATTTATAAAACACCCCCACGTATGTAAATTATGAAGAGGTTGGTAAATTCTAAACGTGCGCAGCATACAGTGGGACTGCCTTTTGGAATAATATTTGCAATCTTTTTGATTATTGTTTTTATTGTAATTGCATTTATTGCTATTCGGCATTTTTTGGATATTGGGGAATGCAGTTCTGTTGGATTATTTTATGATGAACTGCAGGGGGAAGTTGATGATGTTTGGGCAACTCAGGAAAGTGATTCTGTTTTTGAAATTGATTTGCCTTCGGGAGTTCAGAAGGTTTGTTTTGGAAATTTAACTGATGAAATTACTCAAACAGATGCTGTTTTAAATGATTATGATGAAATTAGTATTTACAAATATCAAGAAGCTAATATTTTTTTAATTCCGCCTGGCGAAGCATGTGAGATGCAGTTTACAAAAATTGAACATATTAATATTACAAAAATAACAGAAACAAGAAATCCTTATTGTGTTGATGTTTCTCGTGATTTGGTTTTGAAAAAAGGATTTTATGATAAATTTGTTGTGGTTGAATGATGAAAGAAAAACAAGGAACTCACAATTCACTCTTGCCAGTGATTATGAAAAATAGTGCAAGAGCAAATCGCTCGGAATTTAATTTTGTCTGGCTGTTTGCAATAATTGCAGGAGCTGCAATTTTAGTTTTGGCAATTTATGGAGCAACACGGTTTGCAGATACTTTTAGATTTCAAAGTGATACAGAAATTGCAAAACAAATTGAAATTATTACAGACCCTTTGCAGGCAGGATTTGCAGAAGGAAGTTTTGGAAAAATAAGTTTTCGTGCTGAAACAAGAATAAATAATAGATGTTATGATGATGAATTTGGGAAAAATGAAATTTCTGTTGCAACTAGGTCGCGAATTGGAGAAGAATGGAAACCAGCTGGTGCAGAAATAAGCATTCACAATAAGTATATTTTTTCTTCACCAAGTAATTCAGGAGAAGAGTATTATGTTTTTTCAAAACCATTTAATTTTCCTTACAAGGTTGCTGATTTGATTTTCCTTACAAGTGAAAAATATTGTTTTATTGACACGCCAGAAGAAATTGAAGATGAAATTTTAGGGTTAAATATACCAAATATTGCAGTTGAAAACTGCACTGGAGCTGATGATGAAATGAAAGTTTGTTTTGGTTCTAGTGGTTCTTCAAGTTGTGGAAATAGGGATGCTGTTGTTTATGGGGCATGTGTTTCAGAGTGCGGGGGGTTGGGGGTTTATCATGAAGGTTCTATTATAAAAGATGGGGAAATTATGGAATATGCTGGAAGCTTGATGTATGCTGGTATTTTTTCAGATAAAGAAATTTATGACTGCAATGTTAAACGATTGATGTATCGGACTGCGAAAATTGCTGAAATTTTTTCAGCAAAGGCAGATTTAATGAATGGGCGTGACTGTAATACCAACCTTAAACCAGATTTATTTTTAATGAAAGGCATGGCAATGAATGCTACTTCAGAGGATTTGCTTCCATTAAATAGTTTTGTTAAACAAGTTAAAACTAAAAATGAAAGAGAGAGGTCGCAGTGTGGGTTATGGTAGGACAAAAACCAGAATATATTTGGAAACAATATCTTAGAGATTCTTGGAAACTTTTAGAAGGAAGAAAAATAAAATTTATATTTTATACACTTATTCTAGTGATATCAAATCTTATTCCTTTTTTATTAGCATACTTACTTGGGTCAATTATTGATTTTTTTATTATTTATAATAATGGAGATTCTTTAATGAAATTTTATTATCTTGTTGGAGGATTGGCTTTTTTTGGAGTATTCCAACTTTGGCTAAAATATTTAGGGAAGGAAAAACTTAAAGTTATTGGTGCAGGTATTCGGCGTGAGGTAAGAGTTGGAGCAATTTCAAAGCTTATTGATCTTGAATTAAAAGAAAGCGAAAAAGAAGATACAGGAAGCAAAATACAAAAAATTAATGATGGTAGTCAGAAGATTTATGATGGAATTTCAAATTTTTCTAATGAAGGAATAACCATCATTACAGGATTGATTGGAGGATTAATTATATTTTTAGTATTGGATTTCAAATATGTGATTTTTGCACTTACTTATATTTTAATTTATTTAATTGGTGAAAATTATTTTAATAGACATATTGCAGTTTGTCAAGAGAAACTTAATAAAATAAAAGAAAAAGTTAGTGGTAAAATGCATGAATCGGCATCAAATATTTTGACAGTAAAATCTTTGGGATTAAAAGAGGTCTTTGAAAAATCTACTAAATCTTATGAAGATGAATTTTATAATATTTGGAAAGAAACTAAAGATATTACACGATTAAAGTTTAAAACAATAAAGATGTTTTCAGCCCTAGTATATGCAGGATTTGTACTCTTAATTGGTTTTGATTTTATTAGTGGTGGGATTACTGTTGCTTCAATCTTTGTTTTTGCAGCTTATTTTAATAATTTAAAGGGGGCTCTTGGCACTTTAACAAATAAGAGTAGTGATTTTATCAAGGTGAAATCTTCTGTTGGTAGATTTATGACAATTTTTGGTATTAAAACTTTTGACCATGAAACAAACAGATTAGATGTTCCAAAAAACTGGAAAACAATAGAATTCAAGAATGTTACTTTCAAATATAAAAATAAAAATGTTTTAGCAAATTTTAATTTTAAAATTAACCGGAATGATAAAATAGGTGTTATTGGTAGGTCTGGTTGTGGAAAATCAACTCTTGCAAAAGTTCTTCTTGGATTATACATCCCGCAAGAAGGAAAAATCTTAATTGATGGGATTGATTATAATAGATATAAACACAAATCTATTGTAAACACAATTGGTGTTGTTTTGCAAGAATCTGAAATGTTTAATACTTCATTATTAAAAAATATTACTATCTCTTCTATACGTAATGATTTCAAAACTTTTGATAAGGCAGTAAAAATAGCTCAATTAGAACAAATGATAAAAAAACTTCCTAAAGGTATTGATACATTATTGGGGGAAAGAGGTTATCATTTGAGTGGGGGTGAACGTCAGCGTGTAAGCTTAGCTAGAGCAATCTATAAAGATACTTCCTTCTTGATTTTAGATGAAGCAACAAGTGCATTAGATAGTAAAACAGAATCAATAATTCAAAAAAATATTGATACAAAACTTGAAAATAAAACTTTATTGATTATTGCCCATAGGTTTTCAACATTAAAAAATGTGGATAAAATTATTATAATGGATAAGGGAAAAATAATTGAACAAGGAAACTATAATGAATTAATAAAGAAAAAAGGAAAATTCTATAGATTATGGAAAGAACAAGAAAATAAAGGAAAATTAAAGAAAGGGAGGATGTTATAAAGAATATGGTGAAGATAAGAATCACTCCTCCAGATCTTTTTTTAGTATTAATTGTATTTGAAATAATCCTGCATTTTATTTTTCCTATTAAAAATTTAATTATACCACCATATAATTATTTAGGAATTTTATTGTTTATTATAGGTATATTGCCAAACCTTTGGATAGGGATTTATTTTAGAAAAATTAAAACATCAATAGATATTAATGAAAAACCAAAAAAGTTTGTAACTTCTGGATTGTTTAGATTAAGCAGAAATCCCATATATCTTGGCATGGTATTGGCTCTAATTGGATTAGGGATTTTTCTTGGTTCAATAGGTCCGTTTTTAATTCCAATATTATTCATTATTTTAACTAATTCTTTTGTTATTCCTATTGAAGAAAGGAACTTAGAAAAACAATTTGGAAAAAAATATTTAAAATATAAATCGCAGGTTCGGAGATGGATATGAAAATAAAAAAATGAAACAAACTAACGGGCAACTAAAAATCCAGCAAATGGCGTTTATGATTGTAGCTGTGTTTTTCTTTTTTATATTAGTTGGATTGTTTTTTATTAGCTGGCAATCAAAATCTATTGGAGAAAGTTTTGAAAATCTGGAAAAAAGACAGGCGCTTTCATCTTTAGAAGTTATTGCAAATATGCCGGAATTAAACTGCGGTGCTCGTGAAAATTTGTGCTTAGATGAAGATAAACTAAATGTTTTATCTGGAAGTTTGGGTGAAGATTATAATGTGTTCTGGCCTGTTGCATCTGTAAAAGTTTACAAAGTTTATCCTGCTTTTGATGTTTTAGGTGCTGTAAAATGTCCTGCATTAAATTGCAATTACTGGGAAATTTATGATTCTAATCAACAAAGTTCACAAGAATTTTCAGGTTATATAAATATTTGCAAGAAAATAAGAGAATTTAACTCTCCATATACTAAATGTGAAGTTGGGAAAATAGTGGTGGGAAGTATTTTGAAAAATGAATAAAAAAATAAAGATTAGAAAATCTAAACATGCACAACAAGAGATAGTGGGGTTTGTTTTAATAGTTGTGCTTGTGGTTATTGCGCTGATGGTTTTTCTTGTAATTTCAGTGAGAAAAGCACCAGAAGAAAAGCAAAGTATTGAAGTTGAAAACATGCTTTCTGTTATTTTAGATTATACTACTAATTGCGCAATTGTATATGAACCAGATTATGATAAAATTGAAGATTTAGTTAAAAGTTGCTATGATAATAGACAATGCACTAATCTTGATAAAATGGCTTGTGATTATTTAAATGAAACAGTGGTTGATTTAATGGGTGATTTAATGAAATCAGAATCAGTGATAAATGCTTATCAATTTGATATTTTGCACAGAGATGGTGGGGGTGGAGAAGATGATAGAGATTTAGAAGATGGAATTTTGAAGGTAGCTGAAGGAAATTGTTCTGGTTCTGTTGTTGGGGCAAGTGTGCCTCTGGTGGTTGCAGGGGGTGGGGGTGGGGATTTGGTAGTTAGATTAAGAATTTGTAAGGAAATTTAGATTGCAGTATTTGTGGTGATTATTAATCTGGGATTATTATATGGTGACCACAAGATTAATTTCATCTACAGATAATACTGGTGTTAATGCTTCTCGTTTGCCTGTTTTTGTTAAATGAAACTCCAAAAAACCAAATCTTTCAAGAAGTTTAACATCTTCTCGTACTGATTTAAAGTCTCTACCAAGCAATTTTGCTAATCCATAGATTGATTTTGGTTTTTTTGACTTAAGTATGTGAAGTATCCTTGATTTTTCATTACTTAGTAATTTTCTTAATAAAATTATATCTGAAAAATCATGCACTTTTTTTCCTCCAACAAATTTTGTTACAAAACTATCCTTGCCAACATCAAGATCTACATATCGTGTCTTGCTTCTTTTTTTATCTGCCATTGTGTGAAAAATTGAGGTTTTTCTGGTTAAATTACATATGTGGTGTGTTTATTTAGATATATAAACCTTATGCTTTTAGATTATGGGGTATTTTATACCATATATCTCTAAGGTGCAAATATTTGTATAAAGTAAAATTGTTATGATTATTAATAGTAACAAAAGATTTATAAATAAACTATCTAAA
>NZEE01000076.1 GCA_002688965.1 archaeon
CATATATGTACATCTCTGCCGTATAATCCTTGTAATATGAATGTCTACCACTAACAGGATCAATTATTGTGTCCATCCAAGTTTCAAATGTTCTTCTTTCCCACATATCTTTTCCAAGATAGAAGGTTAGTGTTACCTCAGAAGAGTACAAAGACTCATAAGGTATCTCTCTCATCGGTCCAGCGGCACTTTTGTCTGGTGTAGAAGCAAGTGACCTACCCGGCACCACACAAGAACTACACATTAAACTTAATCTGCCACCCAATGCCATATCAAATGCACCCATAACACCAGAAAACTCTATTAAATATTTATTCGGTGTAAAAACACCGAATTTTTTAATATTTGTTATCATTCTATCTATTCTTGGCATATATATTCTTCTTCTTATTAGTATTTATAATGACTAGATAAAACTATCTATACTGTCTTTCCATACTTTTCTTTTATTTGCTTTCCTAAATCTCTCTGTCGGTAGGTTTATTGCTATACCCCAATCAGCAGGAGGCACGAATAGCATCTCTGATTTAATTCTTCTTCTAAGATATTTCTTAAAGCATGGTTTAAAATACCTAAATTTCTTAAAACTTTTAAGTATATCATATGTCAATTTTATTCTAGTGGTGTTGTCAAATTTTTCATTGTTGGTTATGTCTAATAATCTATTAAACAATATCTGTCTATATTTTGGAGGTAGATAATGAAGGTTTAAACCTGTTATATATTTTCTATTAAATGTGATTGTAATAATTAAAGGGAAGGTGTCATAGTATGGTAGTTTATTCCTACCTTTAGGTAAATACCTAAACATGTACATTTTACCCACTCTTCTCGTTTTAGGGCCTGCTTCTTGAAGACCTTCGACCACATCATTGAAACCCAATTTGGTTCCTTTAACTAGTTTATTCACATTTCTTTTAAACCATTTCAAAGCATTGCTATCTGCAAGACTTACACCATCAAGATCTCTTAAAACTCTTAATATAGAAAATGGGTTTTCTTTTTTTGCCATTATTTTTTCTTCTTTTTATTACTCTTCTTTTTTTTAATAAAAAGATGATCCTCTGTTAGTATTTTAAACTTCCATCCTCTATTTTCAGCAAACTCTTCTGCTGCCTTCCATTTTGCACTATTTACTCCCCATCTCATAACTTCTGTTATGTACCTTCTTGTGGGTTTCTCTTTCTTTTTTGGTTCTTTACACTGTGCTTTAGGTTTAACTTCTATCAGTGTAACTTCTTTAAATCCTCTTTTATTTAAACTTTCTACTATAAAATCAACAAAATATCGGTGCCATTTACTATCTTTAGGCGATATGTACGGTACAACAACTTCTTCTGAACCCCAAGAAAGAACAGATTCATTATTATCACAAAACACCATAAACCGTCTTTCCCATAACGACCTATAAATTACCTTTGTAGGATTACCTAAATATTTGGAAGGATTTTTTGGTTTGTATTTTCCTTTATACGACATATTCAGAACCTTTATAAATATTTATACATACGGTGTATGATGTATACATAAAAGAAGAGGTTAAAAAAAAGGAGAACTACTATGACAGTTGCTGCCGTAGGAGGCCAAAACCCCGATCCAACTGGTGCGGGTGAACTTTTCGAAGATTTCAAATCTGGGGTGGATATTGCAACCGCAGGGGCTCTGGCAGGTTCAGGCAACTTCAATAACCTAAACGATTCTACAGGCACTGTAATAGTTTTTCCAGAAACAATGCATAACGACCCTCAATATGGTCATATTATCCATTTTGACATCTATAATAAAAAAAGACCAGCCATCTTCAAAGATACAACAACCACCACATCATCTGGTGAGGTTGCTACTGCGAAACAGCAAATACAAGCGACAAGTGTTGATATATCAGCAGGTTCACGGGAACAAATGCTTCAACAGATCGATCAAGCAACGCGGCCATTGGCATCAGTGCTGCAATCGGAGGTTACTTCCACGGAAAGGATAGGTCAAGCAACAGAAGAATCTCTAGATAAAATTACTTTATACATGCCTAAAGGTATACGAAATGCCGACTCTATAAATTATTCTGATGTTGATTTTGGTTTAATTAAAGGAGCAATGGAGGGCAACGTTGCAGCACTCGTCCCCGGCCTGGCACAAAAGATGGCAGGATTTGTTGATGGTCTTGCTGAAATCACCTCTACAGAGTTAAACACCGCACAAGCAATGTCAAGTTGGTCTGGTGCATATAGAAATCCAAGAAAAGAACAACTATTTGAAGGTGTTGGATTAAGAAATTTTGATTTTACCTTTAATTTATTCCCCAAATCTGAAAAAGAATCTCTGGATGTTATGCGTATGATTAAATTGTTTAGATTTCATGCATATCCAGAGATAGTACCAAATATGGCATTTTTTAGGGTTCCATCTGAGTTTCAAATAACATATATTGATCTCAAATATCCAACCAGTAATCCACTTCAAGATGTGTTTGGTGGTGGAGATGATAATATTACAGCAAAAGAAAATGCATGGTTACATAAAATAGCAAGGTGTGCACTAACAAATGTTACTACTGAATATTTTCCAATGGATTCTTTATCAACATTCAGGACTGGTGCACCCACCATGGTTAACTTATCTCTTACTTTTACTGAATTAGAAGTAATAAGTAGAAATCACGTTAGAGCAGGATATTAATAATAGAAATGTCATATTTTAGTAAATTTCCACAAATACGGTATTCTTTTGATAATGGTAAAACTAATAAAATTGCTATTGATATTTTAAAAAGAGTTGGTTTTAGAGACTATCTTAAAGACAATATTGGTTTTTTTATAGAATACAATGTAAAAGATGGCGACACACCAGAAATGGTTGCACATAAGATGTATGGAAGTTCTGAACTTCATTGGATAGTACTCCTTTTTAATGAAATTGTTAACCCATTTTATGATTGGCCGATGTCTACCAGAAAATTAGAGTCGTTTATTAAAAAGAGATATCCAGGCAGTGCGTTCTTTTTAACAGATGAAAGTGGTGGAACAGGAACATTTGCAAATGTCCATTTTGAAAAAAACTGGACAGTGTTGGGTGTTAATGGTAATACATATGACGATTTACAGTCAGCAGTCTATGGACAAACAAATGCCGCATTGGTGTATAAATGGGACAAGTCTTTGTCAAAACTGGAAGTAACTGATATTTCTGGTGATTTTTCTACTGGTGATTTTATTGTTGCAATAGGCACTTCTGCTGACGGTTCAACCTATAATGTCGGTGCACATCTTTCTAGGGTAGTGGACTTAAATTATTCCGCAGTTCATCATTTTGAAAACACTATAGACAATACTATATTAAACCCTCTTGGCGCTCCACCTACAGGTGGTACTGGAGAACAAATACTTGTTGGTCGCACTGGTGGTGCTGGTGCTTACTCTTCTTCTGCTGTGACTTATGATGATACTGTATTACAAAACTATGTTGCAGATACCTACAGTGGTTTTGCTGTAACTAATTATGAATATGAAACAGAACAAAATGAAAACTTCAGAACAATAAAGTTAATTAAACCCGAACACATACAAAGAATAACCAGTGAATTTGAAAACTTGATGAGAGGTGGTTAGTGTCTGATTATACGAAATTAAATGATATTGATATTGAGGATATACAGATCCGACGCATCGGTGCTCAGCCGGCTGGCTCAGCACGAAGCATAAAGAATATTGTTAAACACGTAAGCATATATGAAGACATACATTCTCCCTTTATAACTGGTTACATGTATGTTTCAGATGCAATGGGTTTTCGTTCCAGTTATCCAATTTTGGGACAAGAATTTATCATGATCATATTTAAAACGCCTGGTTCACAAAGAATCACCACCTACAACCCCACTGGTACTGATGAACACTGGTACGCGATTACTTCTATCTCCGATAGAACAAAGGCAGTGGGTGATCGAGGTGAAATGTATAGGATAAACTTTACATCTGTTATGTCCTTCCAAGATGTGCAATCGCGACTGAAACAACCCAGTGATATTAGTCTTGGCCCAATTCCAATTTCAGAAATGGCCCGCCTAATAGAGAACACTTATCTTAGGGGCTCCTACCGACCGGATAATGCGCCGCCGTTACTAGCAGCAGAGTTTTTTGATGTTGAGGAAACTAAAAACAGTTATAAATTTGTTTATCCAAATTTAAAACCAACTGATATTCTACGATGGTTATCAACAATGGCTATGTCTAAAGATCCACCACACCATGCTAACTATTCTTTTTGGCAGTCACTTGATGGGCGATTTCACTTTAGATCCTTAGGATCATTAGCAGAACAAGATAAAACCAAAACCTACTATTTAAGTCCTTCTGGACTTCGTACAAGTTTAGAGGAACAAAGACATATTATACAAGATTATGAACTGAGTAAAGATTTTACTGTTATGGAAGATGCTTTTAATGGTCTTTATGGCTCTACTTTACACACTCATGATATAACCACCAAAGAGGTATCTTCTGTAGTATGGGTGTATGATACTGACTCATTTTCAGAAACTGGTCATGTTGAGCCCAACAGCGTGAATGATATACCGTCTTCTGAACTCTACACGGAGTGGAGGGAGAACAACCCACAAAGTGGTGCGTATATAAGTGGCCCAGAATATTTTAAACCAAAACAAAGTGATGCATTTGCTGATGACATTTATGTAACAGAGGTGCCCACTATTAAATATAACATAGTGGCTGGTTTTAATAACTCTGATCCAGAAGAATGGTTTCAAAAAAGAAAATCCTCAATGGGTTTTTGGGGAAACAGTGTGGTCAATATAAGAGTTGCAGGTGATTCCACACTTAGAGTGGGCCAAGTAGTAGAGATAAAAATACCTAGAACCGATCCGAGAATAACAATTGCTGAGGATCCATATGATAGACTTGAGAGTGGTAGATATTTAATTACTAGTGTCAGACACGTTATCGTTAGTACAGATGTGCCTGATTACACATGTCAATTAGAACTGTCTAGAGATTCTCTTCCGTCTAAAGTACAGCCCATAGTTATGCCTCCTTTACATGATGTTGTGCGAAAGTTAAATAACGAACAGACAACACAAGAGAGAGATTTTCTAGTATGAATGAATGTGAATTAAAAGACGCTTTTGTTTGGTTTCAAGGTGCTGTAGAAGATAGAAATGATCCTTTAAAACTTGGTAGGTGTCGTGTTCGTATTGTTGGTTGGCATGATGGAATGGATGAATACGAATCACCGAAAACGGAAGACTTACCATGGGCACACCCAATACAGCCCATAACTTCTGCCGCTATGAGTGGAATTGGTCAAACACCACTCGGCCCAGTAGAAGGTACATGGGTATTTGGATTTTTTAGAGATGGTCATTCTGCTCAACAACCCGTTATTATGGGAACTTTGGGTGGTATACCTCAAGAGCATAAGCAAAATGTTCCTTCTGGACCACCATATACTGGAAAACGCATAAAGTATCCAAAGTTTGGTGATCCGAGAGGTACAACCTCTCCTGAGTCACCATATGGAACATATCCAAGACAAGAATACATGGGCGAACCTGATACCAATAGATTAGCAAGAAACGAAAACATTAATGATACCATCATGAAGGACAAATTAAACGACCAAGATGCGATGTATAGTGCAACTGGCATTGGTGATCCTGACATAATTAGTGAGCCAGATGTGCCTTATAATGCATCATATCCTTTTAACCACGTTTATGAATCTGAAAGCGGACATATCATTGAAATAGATGATACAGAAGGTGCAGAAAGGATTAACATACATCATAAATCGGGAACATTTATTGAAATTCATCCTGATGGTAGCATGGTTAGAAAAGTTGCTGGCAAAGGTTATGAGGTAATAGTTGACGACGATAGTGTACATGTAAAAGGTAATTATAATATAGCAGTAGATGGAGATGCAAGCATTTACACAAAAGGAGATTCACGTACAAGGACTGACGGTGATCATACAGTGGAGGTGGTTGGAGATTATGAGTTGAATGTTGGAGGTATGGTGAGGGTTGCTGCCGGTCAAGGTAGTTCGCATCTCCAAATGGACTCATCAGCAATTAGACTGGTTAACGGAACAGGGATACACCTAAACTAATAACATTATGTCAACAGATATAGGAAAAAACATTGTAGATCAACTGGAAAGGTCTGGAGTAGATTTAGAACTCTCCAGTGCTGATAATGATGCTGTGGTTGTATCTTCTGATTCAATAAGAGATTTAACTGAAGAAGAAACCAATGCAATAAATGTCAACCTAACAGAAGTGGTTGCAGAAGTCGCTTCCAAAATAACCACTAGCAATGAAGGTGTTGCTCCAAAAGCAGTTTATAGGGTAAAGTCCATATCTGCTACTGCAGGGATTCCTATTTTACAAAGTGAAAAAGG
>NZEE01000077.1 GCA_002688965.1 archaeon
AGTTAATGATTTTCGTGGTGATTTAATGGATGCTACTGCTAACGCTCAAAAGCTTGGTTATGGGTTTGAAGAAGTAGCTAGTTCTGTTAATGAACTTTCAAATAATTTTGGTGTTGCTTTTGGTGAGGCTATAAAAATTAGTGGAGCATCAATGGATACCGCTAAAGCCATTGGTATGACTACGGAGAATGCGGCATCTTTAACTGGTATGTTAATGACAATGGGTGGACACTCAGCTGATACTGCTCAGAATTTCCTAAAACAAACTGCGGCACTTGCCAAATCTGCTGGAGTAGCACCCGGCGCTGTAATGGAAGATATGGCTGGTGCAAGTGAGGAAATAGCTCTTTATTCTAAAGGTAGTGGTGAAAATATGGCTAGAGCAGCAATTAAGGCTAGATCTATGGGATTAGCTTTGGCTGATGTTGCTAAAATTGCTGGAGGTTTACTAGATTTTCAATCTTCAATTCAAGCTGAAATGGAAGCTTCTGTAATGATAGGCAAACAATTAAATTTTCAAAAAGCTAGAGAGTTAGCACTTAATAATGATATTAGTGGTGCTATGGATGAAGTTTTAAAACAGGTTGGTTCTGAAGCTGAATTTAATGCTATGAATTCACTTCAAAGAACAGCTTTAGCAAACGCTATTGGTGTGGGTGCAGATCAGATGGCTAAGATGGTTAGGCATGCTGGGAAAACTAATGTAGAACTTGCTAGAATGGGCGAAAATCTTGATATTAGTCAGATTGCGTCAAAAGATGCTATGTCAAAAATATCTGAAATGAGACTGATGTTTAAATCTTGGGGAACTTCAATTTTAACTGTAGTTGCAAATTTAAGTCAACTTGGTGGTGGTGCTGGACTTTTAATTCCAGTTTTTGTTCTCCTTGGTGGGTGGTTAGCATTTACAGCAATAAAAGGTGCCGCGACAGGTCTTGGATTAAAACTTGCTGGTAAGGGAGCTTCTGCTGGCGCAAAAGGATTAGCCGCATTCGCCGCAGCTGGTTCAGCCGCTATACCTCTGTTATTATCTGTAGCAGCGGTAGCCGCAGGAATTGGAATAGCATTTTTTGGTATAGGATATATTATGAAACAAATGCCACCTGTAGCACGTGCTATGGCTAAAGGGTTTAAGATGGTAGCAGAAACAATCACAGCTTCTATTTTACAATTAGCTACTCCAGAAGTTGTAATGGGGATATATGGATTAGCTGGGGCATTCTTTATGTTAGCTGGAGCATTGGCTTCAGTTGCTGTTACTGGAGTAGCTGCTATTCCAGCTATGGCGGCAATTACAGGATTTACAGCTGCGATGACTGCTCTTAATGCTATTGGTGGTGGAAATGAAGCAGAACAACAGAATCAAACTGAAGCTTTAAAGATGGAATTACAAGAAATAAAAACGGGGATAAATAAATTAGTTAAAGGATTTGGTGGGGATCCAGGAACTGATGGTGAATATATAACTGATTTTGCGGGCAAAATTCCAAAAACAACTAAACTTGTTGATGGATTAATATAGGAGAGAAACATTGGGGCTTGATAAATTAAAAAGTATATTTTCTGATACCAAAAAATTTAATCAGAATATTTTTCAAGATGAATTAGATTTAAGCCGGATGAATAGTCAGCATTCTATTCAAACTGAACCACAAGAAGTTGATTATATGAAAAATGATAAAGCTTCTGGATTTTCCGCAAATCAAAATTCCCAGTCTCCAATTACTTTTTTTACTGGTGTGGGTGGTAAATCTCCTAATATGACATTTAGTGGTAATACAAATTTTTATTCAAATACTGATTATGGTAATTTTAAAGGTCCAATAGATATGATGGGGAATGATAAAGCTACTGGATTTACATTAGATCAAGTACATAAATCACCAAGTAGATTTGTTGGTGTTGGTGGAGAGTCTCCAAACATGACTTGGACAAATGATATAGAATTGGGTGGTAGTATATTTGGTACTAGTATAGAACCACAAATAATTGATTATATGCCAAATGATAAATCTGTTGGATTTTCTGTAAATCAAGAACATAAATCACCAAGTAAATTTACAGGCGCTGGGGAACATAGTTCAGTACCATACATGGAATGGACAAATAATAGTTTATATGGAGATGTTTTAGGTACATATTCATTTGATAATGGATTACCTGCTGGTGATGCTACTGAATGGGAGATACCAACTAATTTTACATATCAAAATAGTCAGTATGGAGTAAATGCGATAAGTGATGTATTTAGTGAAACTTGGACATATGAACCAAATTTTATACCACCTGATGGAACTACTTGGACTAATTCCGGAAGTTATTATGACAGTATTCATACCAAAAATTCAATATCTGATACATTTGGTGGACCTATAAACTATCTAAATAATGGTGTAGGGTTTACTTTGAATCAAGGAGATCCACAAACGGACATGATATCAAATTATTTAACAGACGAAGGTGGTTTAGCTGCAACTGTTAGACATACTGTTGGTGGGTGGAGTAGTACTGATAGTAATTATATTTTTACTATAAATAATGATACATCACAGCCAAATAATTTATTTATTTCTGACACAATGAAAATTCAGAGTGGTATTGAAAATATAAATACATCCAAAGGTTCAAATAAAGGTGGGGAAACATCAATACAATTTGATACATTATATAATAATGATCAGACTGCTAACATTGATAATAAATATTTAGGTCCGGTACAAGATGGTTCTAATATTAGTAATATAGACAGATTTAATCTTAAATCCGACATATATAATACTGGTGAGAGAGCTGCTAATGGCCCTAGTTTAATTACTAGTTTAATGTCATTGGGTTTGGGGAGTATAAATGTTGGCGGATATGGAAATGCTAATGAACCATATATTGTTTCAATTAATGGTGAAGAAGATGATCCAAGTATATTTTTTCCCAAAACAAGATTACAGAAAGATGCTGTAAGAATATCTAAATTTTTAAACTCACCAAAAGGTTCACAATTTGTATTGAATCAAGAACTAATGGGAACATTTCAGCAATATAGACCTTATTATGATCCAGGTTCTACTGTATTGAATGTGTCTTTACCATCCGAGGGACTTGGATTTCCAGCATTTCACTATCCAAGAGATTATGGTGTTGTGGGATCTATAATCGATTTGGTTAATACTGCAAATACCTACACCGAGTGGTTAGATACGAGAGACACATCTGCAGATTCACTTTCTATAATGGATGTTAAAAATTTTGCTTTTGGTAAAACACATGCTGAACGAGAAGTTGCTAGAAAACCATTAGCATTTTCTGTTGGTGATATATTAAATACTGTGGCTAGTTCTATAGTAAACTTAATACCTGGAGGAGATACACAATCACCACTAGATCCGGCTGGTATTAAAAAAGGATCTGGAGTTACTTCTAAAAAGAATGTAAACACTTCTATTTCAGGTGAGCGTAAACCTCTTGGTAGTCATGGTAAAGGTGATATTATGACATTATTACCAATAGAAATTCCAGAAAATACTAATTTACCAGTAGATCATGGTATCGCGGCTGCTTCAGTACATCATGGAATGCCACTTTATTTTAAAGATTTAAGGGATGGAGCTACATTATTTTTTAGAGCATATATAGATGGGTTATCAGATACAATAACACCATCTTGGAACTCTGAAAATTATATTGGAAGAAGTGAACCAGTTTATACTTATACAAATGCTGAAAGAGAGTTATCTTTTAATTTAAAATTATTTGCTAATACAAAAGATGAATTGAATATGATTTATACAAAGATGAATAGATTATCTTCATTGTGTTATCCAGAATATAAATCGGAAGTTATATTTAAAGATGGTAAAGTAGACCCAGAACCTACAAAAGCACTTGAGTCAAGTAGAGTGATGATGAAAGCACCATTAGTTAAATTTAGATTGGGTGAATTGTTCGGTTCTGCTGCTAATGAAATGGTTGGATTTATAAAAAGTTTAGCTTATACATTTCCAGATGAATCTCCGTGGGAAATTCAACATGGTAGTAGAGTACCAAAACATGTTACAGTTGATTTGGGATTCCAAGTAATTCACGGAGAAGTTCCAAGTTTAGATTTTGCAAGAATAGCAGATTCCAAGGGTAATGCTACAAATGGTAACTCATTTTATGGAATAAATCAGACACTTGGTGTTGAAATGGAGGAGTCATAAATGGCTAGATATGAAAATACAAAACAACGGCGTGGAATTGTAAGAAGGGGCAAGTCAAAAATGTTACCATATGAAATAAGTTCAAATGCTACAACTATTTATAGTAGTATTCCTGAGTCAGATGGTGATATTTATGTTATAACACAGATGGGTGATAGACTTGATTTATTAGCTTATCAATTTTATAAGGATGTTAGTTTGTGGTGGTATATAGCTAAAGCTAATGGATTAAAATTTATGACTATACCAGCAGGTACAAGATTAAGGATACCAGCAACAACAGAATATGCAACAGGAAAATAATAGGTTATGGCTAACGGAATAAAAAATAGAATTTTTGGTTCTGATGTTCCAAATAGAATTAAGAGAAAAATAGAGTCTAGGCAACTTTTAGCTGCTAAGGATAGAGATCCAAATGAAGAAATAGAAAAATCTACTTATGGGAAGGAAAAATATACTCATGGTGAATTAAATCAGCTAAATTTTGATGGTCTTGCTGATTTATCATCAAGAACGCCATTTGCAAGAATGTGGACTTCTTTATCTATAGCAGAGGAAGAAAATCTAGGAGAACTCACAGAGGATGAGTTAAAGGCTTGGAATAAACCATCAAATTTAAAAGAATATCCAGATCATTTTATTGTAGAACATGCTGATGGTAAAATTGATTTGCGTAAGTGGAATCCCTTTTCAACATATAAAAAAGTATATCAGATTGGAAATCATGTATTGAATACATTAGAAAGAAATCCAAATGATCCAGTTAGTATGGGTGTTTCGGAGAGGGTCGGTTCGAAGAATTTAGAAATTTCAGCCGAAGTAATGAGAGCAGTTTTACCATATGAACAAGAATTAGATTCCAATCAATGGTCTAAACCTCCGGCCGGTATAACAGGCATAACATCAGAAACAGATGGACCATTAGGAGCAGTAAAAAAAACAACAGTTAATTTTATTGTTCATAATTTTGCTGATTTCGAAAGTATATATTTGAGATATTTTTTAAAACCAGGAGCTCAATTATTTGTAGATTTTGGTTGGGATACTGGTTATTTATATAATCCTGAAAAATTATTAGAAGAAAATGATTTTGAAGATGCATTATATGGTGAGAATGGTTATGTTACAAAATCAGACGGTGATATGGATACACTATTTGGACATGTTATAAACTATGATGCTAAAATCAGAGAAGATGGTGGGTTTGATTGTAGTGTTGAAATTGTGTCTAAAAACGCGTCACTTATTAGTAGTGGATTTGATGAAAAATTGAAAGAAAGAATTGGAAACGGTTTGGATGTAGAAATTTTAGGTATGGCTGTATCAGGAGTTTTAGGTGATCCCCATTTATATGAAAAAGCTACACAGTGGGGTCAGGATGCTACAACACAAGCTGAATTAAGAGCTGTTCTTCAAGTAGCAGCTGGTAAAATGTTTGGTGGAACTACTGTTAAATTACCTGGAAAAAGCGGTGGTTCAGAATCAGCTAATGCTATGGCTAGATTAGCATTAGAACATGGTGTATTTTTTGCTGGAACTTTTGAGGAAAATATGAAATTATTTATAAACTTTGGTTGGTTTGAAGATAAATTTTTAAATAAAGAATTTGGTTTTAGTGATACACAAGAAGCATTAACAAATTCTACTCCTGATGATGTAAAAAATGACGAGGGAACATTAAAGGCTAAATTTAATTCAAGAAATTCTTTTGTAACTTATAATCCTAAATTAGCTACTGCTATGGGGCAAAGTGATTTTCGTGATAAGTCCTCATTTTTATATCCAGCAACTTGGGGTGGTCCTGTTGGTGATAAAGATGGTATGACTTATAATATAAAAATAGGTATGATTCCAGATAGACAAGAAGATATGACTGGAGCTGAAACTCTTGGTATGACTCTAGAAGAATATGGTGAGACTTTGGATAAAGTATCCGATAGAATACCATTAAGAGAACTATTCATATCTGTAGATATGATAAAAGCATCACTTGATATATCTTCAACCAGTAGTGAATTTTTTGTTAAGTTGGGAGAAAGAATTAAAGAATCATCTGGTGGTATAATAGATATTGGTTTAACTTCAAATAATTATGGGCAAAATACTCTATCATTTATAGATAAAAATATGTTAATAGATGATTCCATAAGGAAAGCATCAGATAATGATGATTATTTAAGTAAATTATTAACATTTAAACCTTATACAAGAAATACAATTACTAAAGAATATGATTTATCTTTTACTATGCCACAGGGTGGTTTGGGTAATATGTTGGCTGTACAATCGTCTCCTTCATTGGGAGCAAAACAATCATTTAATGATATGTTGGATGGGTTTGTTAAACAGGAATTATTAGATAGACAATCTCTTGATGATAATAAAAAGATATTTGCTAAATATATTCCTTCAATTGGTGATGAGGCAGCTAGAAGGTTACTGCTGAATTCAGGTTCTCCAAATACTTTTAATTTTTCAAAAGATAAAATATTATTTGGTAAAAATGCGGAGGGACGTAATAAAGACAATTTAAGTAAACTTACTTTTAAAGGTATAGATGGTATAGGTGAGGGAGATTTTGAGGGTTTTGAAAAAGTAGTAAGGATAAATTTACGTGAAGCTGCGAGGCCTGGGTCTCAATTGGGACATTTGGTAGATCCACCAGTTAAGAAAAAAGAAGCTGTAGCTGAAGATTCACAAAAATCAGAAAGAGAAATAGCTCAATCTAAAGGTCATAGTTTGGTTACTAGTCCATATGATTGGTGGTTAAGAGGTGCTGTTGATACACATACTACATCAACTGTACCTTTAATTAAAATTGAAGCTTCATTGAAAATATATGGTATATCATCATTAGTTCCCGGAGATTTAATTAGAATTAATTATTTACCAAAAAATTATTTTAAAAATTCTTTTTTTCAAATAACAAAAGTAGAACATTCAGTTGGAACTTCATGGGATACTTCATTAACTACTGTAATGAGACTAGCCCCACGAAAAATAAAAGGTGCAGACACCACTTTTAGAGTGGGAAAAAGTTATTTAAGAAATACATTAAAATTAGAAGAAATTGATGAATTTATTCATACATTTGGTAATTTAAAACCATTAGAGATACCAACCGATGTTACTCCTGCTGGTATGATTGATAATATTTTTGTATGTGAAGTTATAGCTGAAAATTCGGAAAAGAAGGGATTTTATTTACCAACACTATGGTCTACAGAAACTGAAGACTCATTTAAAAAGGCTATTGGTAAGGAGGGTTCAGAATGGGAAGGGAAAGTATGGGGAGGTGGTAAAAGTATATCAGTCAAACCAGAATATAAAAAGAAACTTGATCTTGGTTGGGCATCTGTAACATGTGGTTGTAATATATCTATTGAGTCATGGGGTATTGGTGATGAATTTGTTATACTTACTTCTGGTAAAAGGTGGATGTTAGCACCACATCCAGTAAAACCGGAGTTTTTAAAGTATGCAGCAAATACATTCGCACATATAGATGCAAAAATCACTACGCGGAAATTAGCAGGTGAAGCTGCTGGTGGTTTAACTGAAAGAACAGATGATATTCCACCAGGCCCAACCGCGGAGACTATGGGATATAATCTTAAACCTAATCTCAAAAAGAATTTTGCTCTATATGGTTTTGCAGATTATAAGGCAGCTGGTAATTGTGCTGGTAGGGGAATCGGTTGTCCACCAGACTGGAGACAATGGGATCATAACAATAGATGGTATCCACCAACTGAAGATTACGAAACTAAAAAATAGTTGTTTTATATACTAAAAAGGTTGTATATTAACATATGAGTTATATTGTAATTCCCATATTCTCTGACCCATTCTTACATCCATTACATAAGGATAATGGATTATCCATGCTTTATGTCAAGGGTTCTGATGGTGATAATCAGA
>NZEE01000078.1 GCA_002688965.1 archaeon
ACCTCTACGAAACCCTTATCAAGAACTTCTTTTTTCATAACTTATAACCTTTATCTATATATATTAAATTAAATCCTCAAAAAACAAATTAACTGTAAGAACGTTTGAAAGGTTTACTCCATCGCTTCTTTTGGTGTGCACGTTGATAGGACTTTCGGGCCCTCTTCCACCACCCCACATCCATAGTAGTGATTTTTGCTTTTTTTGTTGGAATATGTCCTATTGCTTCCATATATTCTTCATGATTTCTTCCTACCATCCAATATCCATTTTTCATCAAATGCACCTTTTTTAGTCCCAATCCCAAAGCAGCTGTTTTTGCTTCTTCTCTAGTTTTATATTGATAATCGTGATATTCTAATAATTTTAATGCATTTTTAGCTTTTTTTTCTACAGTCAAATCCTCTTTTGTATAAAATTCAAGTGGATTTAATAAATCTTCAATTCCAGGTAAAGTTTTATCTGCTTCTTTCAATGTTTTTGTATTCTGAAGTTTAATATCACCTTCTGAACCATTTAACTTCCAATCCAAACTAACCTTATCATAAAATATTGAATGCATACCAAATTGTTGTTCTTTAATTTCAAATATTCTCTGTGATGTATCATCATTTCTTCTAGCAAAAAATCGTTTAATTGTACCTTTTTTTCTATGTTTTTTAAGTACTATTAATTTATGCGAGTTGAAATAAAATTCTCTATTATTAGTTGATGATACACCTTTTGCTAATTTATATTGTCCATAATTTGTAAGCCAAAATTTCTTTTTTGGACGTAAAATATTTCGATTTTTATCGACAATAACTTCCTCTTTAGTTTTTTTATATATAATATAAAATGATTTTCCTGCTTTTAATGGATAATTATCTGAATAAATAAGAGTATATCTGTTTGCAACAAATGGCCCAATAACTCTTTCAATACTCTTTAATTTAATTTTCCCACTTACCATATAATCTAAAATATTCATAATTAACCTGCACCACCATCAGCTGATGGTGGACCTGAAGGAATTAATGAGATCCAGACACCATCTTGACCATAATATCCACTAACATCATTATTACTACCTTGTTCCACAATATTTCCAAGGATATCTAATCCATGTATTTCTGAATTATATTCAGGGGGTGCTCCTGATACAGAATCCGTATCCATATACTTAGGATTATTATACAATGGTACAATATTTCCACCACCATCAATTGTAGTTTGTTCCGCTAAAAATTTCTCCATTGCGACACCAATTTCTGTAGATTCGCTCGAAAATAAGAATGTTTCATGCTCATCCCTATTCTCATAAAACCAATCTAAAAATTTTGTTCCAGGACTTTCTTCAAGAAAAATTTGATCTATATTAGCACTATCTAATAAACTTGCATAAGAAACTAAACTAGTCTCATTCCAATGACTCCACCCTACCATGTTTTCAGTTCCTTCGGTAATAACAGTTGCCTTCAGTAAAAGTCCATCCTTATATTCCTTATGTATTTTTATTTCTTCATCTGTCATTAAATTATATGGTAATACTCCCATAGGAACTCGTGTTTGATCTATCGCAGTAGTAGTCTGAGGTGTTGTAACTACCGCCGTTTCCGTCAGTTCATCATATTGTACAATGGGGGTAACGGCAATAGACTCAACCGATTCACGCCATTCTTCACTAGTCATACTTTCAGGTTTTGGATGACTAACTGAATATTCATATATTGTCGATGGCATAGCAGTAGATTCTTCAATAAGATCCATTTGTGCATCCGTTAAATCATCATGTGTCTCAATAGCTTCTCGTTTAAGTTTAAGTCGATCTTCATCATTAACTTCCAGTGGTATTGAAACCCGTATCTGACCTTTAATAGTAGTATACCATCCAGTTGAATCAATTTTATGACTTACTCCCATTACCTGAAAACATGCCATTTCTTGATATCTTTTTGGTAAATAAGAACTTTGAAATGCATTTCCTGGAAATACTCCACCTATACCATCAAGTTCAAGTTCAAGTTCAACAGGAATTAATGGATCTGTACCGCTTACTATATTATTTCTTCCACTCTTTAATTTATATTGTAATATATGTTTAACTTCAGGTTTCATTATTACAGGATGTGCGTCAGCATTTGAAAACATAAAAGGAGCTGTTCCATGTCCCCAAAACTTTTTATGACTCTTCCAGTATATATCCCAGTCATAAATATCCCAAATGCCTTCAGGATCCCAAGCACCTGTTGTTTTTCCTCCACCCAATTGATATAACTTCCATTTAGCTTGATATTCAATCATATCCTTATCTGTTGTTATAAGATCCTTTGCTACAACATTTCCAGCTTTATCTATTTCTAACTCCGCATTTGTAATTTTCAATCTACTTTGTAATGCTTCTCTTTGTTCCAAAAAAATATTATTTAAAATTGTAGGGTATACAATTGTACCTCCACTTGTATGTTCTTCACTATCTGCTTCAACCCCTAAAACTAAATTTCCATCATTACTCATAGGATGTGCCGTTGAACTACCAAAACTTAAATTTCTAGCAGATGGGAAACTAGAATCATCTGAAATTAAATTTCTATATCTCGTATTTCTCAGTTCTTCCAAAGTTTTTTCGCCCTGAGTTTCATCTGGTTTAAACATTTTTCCCCATGCTAAAGCTGCTCTTTCATCAAAATCTTGAGTTCCTCCTTCTCCCTCACTGCCTAGTGATTTATTAGACCCATACATGGCTGCTAATTGCATTCTTTTTGGAAGTTTAGCAGACAAAGTTTGTGATTTTACCATTGAATTTTTTTCCCAAACTGGAAATTCAAAAAGTTTATTTATATCTGTAAATTTTCCATTCTCTTTTTTATCAGTACTCTTATTTTCTTTTAATAACATATCTTCAACTGGAGTATCTGTTGTACCTCTATCTCTAATTACAATCGTATTTCCATTATCCTCTAAATCCATACCAAAATTGAAAATTCCACCATACTCATTTGAAAACCCGTCCCAAACAGATGTAACAAAATCTTCTAAAGTAGCTATTCCAATAGCTTTATCCATTAAATATCCAACGTTAAAATATATATTTCTTATAAATCCTTCTGTTTCAGAACATATACCAACTTTATGTTCCAGCAGTTTTTCCCTTTTTTCATCAGTGATATCACCATCTGATAATTTATCAAGCCAGAACAACATTTCCTCTTCAGTTTGTGGACTAAAAGATATTGGTGTTGGAAAGTAATTATCCGGATCCTTTAGACTTTCCGGAGAATATTGACCAAATGGTTTAAAATTTTTATTACCATCTTCCTCTCCCACCATATATATTGTATTATTTATACATGCATACCTAATTTTATTAGATAAATTATCATCTTTCATTATTAAAAATTTACTAGAATCTGTAGTAATTAAAGCTTTAGAATTTCTAATTTTAACAGATTGATGTCCAACTTCAGTTCCTGTATCATCGTATATTGGTTCAATACTTCGTATTATACCTTGTGCTGATTTAGCTGTCCCAACTCCAGAAATTGTACCAAAAAATCTACTAAGAACATTATCTTCAAACCATCCCCAGGTACAAAATAATCCTGGAATTACATTTTCATTTTTCCCTGTTTTATTTATCCATCTAGGCCATATAATTTGAGCACTATTTCTTGCTTCAGAACTACCATGCACACCAAATGTTCGTTTTACTTGTGAAGCAAAATCTTGCATATAAGTTTTAAAACTAACATAGGGAATAAGATCTTTCCAATGTTTTATAGGCAATGTCGAGAATTCTGTATGCTCTTCTGTAAGTGCTTTCCCGGTGAAATCTTGCTTATCCATTATCTTATTTAATCCCTCTTTTAGTTTTTCTGTCGCCTCTACTCCTGATGGTAATAGTCCATCATCATCACTTGCTACAAATTTGTTACTCCAATCAAAAAATCCACTTCCTTGTTTTAATAAAAGTGGTAAGTTTAAAGCTTGTCCATTTATATCTGTCTTTATAACTCGTTGAAATGATGAAACTCCTTGTGAAATAAGAGTTGTGGTGCAATCAAATCCACCATTATCATTTACACTCCATTCAAAATTTTGAACTTTTCCTAACAAAGCATCATAATTTCCTTTTTGCTTAAGCACATACTCTGGCATCTTATATACCATATCTTCAAAATACTGTTTATCAAATTCTTTTTTATTCTCTGCGTCCGTTTTAAAAAGTGGATATGGTTCAACATCTTTTAATGCACCAACGCCTGACCATCCCCAATCAAGAAAAACCGATTTACCATGATGAAGAAAATGTGGCATTAATCTATTTAAATCTTCCCAAGTCCAACAAGACCAAGTTATAGTTGCCGTTCTTGTTGCACCAAGCTTCATTCCACCACCTTTATATTCTACATCAACATTTGTTATTCCTGGCATTGGTCTAAACGGCATATCCCCACTGACATAATATTTGCCATATATTGTATCATATTTAGTGTGTTTTGGTTCGTGTATTTCTGTCCAACCTTCAGTCCATTCCGCTGGGTTTGGACCATCCATTCCAGTATGTTCTGTCTTTTTTGCTTCAACAGTTGTAGAAGTTCTTTTTCCCCAAGCGTTACCTACCAAATTTCCATTGTCATCGGCCTCACCGCCCATTAAAATAACTGGTTTATTTCCACCACTAGACCACTCTGTAGAAAGCGATATCATCCTCAACCAAGTAGACCGTGCAAACATATAATTCTTATCTACACCCTTAACATCAGCTCTTGTACTACCTATAGAATATTTAGGACTTTTGTCCAACATATTCATTTTTTCAAAAAGTGTTTCTTGAATATTATTATGTATTGGTGTAAATACAAGCATATTAATACGATGCTGCTTTTAATTGAATGAGAATTGGTTCAATCTCAATTGGTATTCTTATTTGTTTTGTAGGATCTAATCTTATAGTTCCTTTATCTATATCATTTGCCTTTGCAATAATCCACCATAAAGAAGTATCACCATAATGTTTAAAAGCAATTATATCTAATCTATCACCATATTTAGGATATATAAAAATATCAGTATCTCTAATAGGTATACGAGGATATATAGTTGGTTTAAGAACTCTTCGACCATCTTTATTTTTTTTTATTTTTGTGTGTGCGTATCTAGTTGACATTTATTGTCCCTCAGCTGCAGGTGTAGTTTCAGGATCTTTTTCTAATACTTCAAATAGTTTAGTCATATTAAAATTATCTTCTTTAGCGTCGGCACGTCTAGTACTACTGTACTCACTAATCCACTCTAATTCATAATGTTTTCCAGTAGTTTTTGGCATATACTTACCAATATAAGTAAAATCACATGCACATTTAATATATTTAGGAAATTGAAGACCTTCATCTAACTCCCAAGTAGAATTTTCTTCTACAGTAACAGTTAAATTTTCTAAAATTCCTGGCGTATCAACAAACATATCACCCAGAGTTAATTCTATAAATGGTGGAAGCATTTTATTATTATGATAAGTTGGATAACATAATCCAACCAAATAATTTAACTTTTCAAGTAATACTGGAAATTCTTGCTTTGTTTTTGGATATATATCAAAAGTAAAGGTTATTTTTCTATCCGTGCCTTGATAGACATAAACCTTATCAGGACGACCTAAATATCTCTGGTCTCCCCATTCTGGAGTAATTGTATCTGTTATTCCACTTAATATAGCTCTAAATATAATAAATTTTTGATTAATCACATCTTTAAATTTAAATTTTATAAAATCATCAACTGGATTTTCTACATCATCATAATCATGTCCATAAGGTAACATATTAATTTTATCTGTTAAATCATTTTTATATTTTCCTAATACACCCGTTTTAATAAGTCCAAGTCCTGCACCATTTTCTTTATCATCCCACTTTTCATCTTTAAATATTAGTTTTGTAGAATCTTCTCCCTCTTCTGAACCAGGTTTTATATATGATCTTCCTTGTTGTCCTATACCATCTACCAAATCTCTTCCTCTAAACCTTTGATCTGCCAACGGTTTAGCTAAAGTATCATCAGCTGACAATAAAGGAAATTCTGATGGTGACATTGGTGTCCTTCCGCTAGTGTCATGATCAGAATATTTATAATTCTTATTACCCAATTGTCCATAAGCTAAAGTAGTATATGTCGCCAATGTAGTTTTCATTGATGCGTCTTCTTTATGAATATCCATTACTCCAGTTGAACCTTTTTGACTATAAACTACTTGTGTAGGTACAGGAGGTGTTCTATTAAAAGGTTGGTTATTCTCTCCAGCAAAAAAATTATATGTTCTTTGCCACCAGTTTTCTGGTACTAATGTTCCTTCTGTATTTTCTACAAATTTCTTTCTTAAATAATTAAGTCTTCCATCTTCCTTTTTCCAATCTATATTAGTCCCTGTAATTCCTAATGCATCTCCAATATTCTTTTCCCATTTTCCAAGAGTTTTATCAGTTTGTTGAAGAAAATTTAGAACGGGGTTTATTGAACTGTCGTCTGTTGGTGTTGATTTTGACGCGACAGGTAAAGGATCACCCCAATTTATTCGAGTATCACCAAAATCTGCTGTATCCATATAAGTTTTTCTATCAAAATGTCTAGTAGTATGAACACTTATAGGTAAAGATTGTACTATACTACCTTGATTCCAAAGTCTAGTTTCTACTCTTGGACTAAGTAATTGTAATTGATTTTGTTTTATAATCCACATTTTACCAACTGAACTTTCTAACCACTTCTCTATTCTCGTTTTATCTTCACCAAATCTCTCTGATGAAAATGTTAAAATTTCATTAATATTAGTATATCTTTGTCCTATAGGTTTTTGAACAAATGGTTGTTCACTAATACTGGGAGTAGTAATAAATGAATTCTGACCTGGAACATCAGATCCATAACCAAAAACATTATATGGCCAACCAGTTTCAAAATATCTTGTTGCAAAATCAATTATAATTTTACTAGCAAATGAATAACGAAATAAACTTGATTGTAATGCTGGTGGAGTTTCACCTACATTTGGAATGTATTTATTGACATTACTATACCCAAATTGTTCATCAATTGTAAACTTTGGTATATAATTAACATTAGAAATAGTATAAGATAATGGTGTTGGCTTTATTTCACCACCTAAAATAAAATTAGTATGTTTAAAAGGAATATCTTTAGTAAATCCAGTTGGGTATGATCCAACAACAAAACCTCTACCACGACTAGTACCGTCCATAAAATCTACAATACGATATGGACCTCTACCTACAGTTTTGTCTATAACTCCAAATACCGATTCCATAGTATCTAAAGCTTTTTGACTTGGTCTATCAAAAATTTTATTACCAG
>NZEE01000079.1 GCA_002688965.1 archaeon
ATAACATTCTCCATCCCAAAAAATTCTTTCTCAAAATATTTGAATAACTTTATATTTTCACCGTCAAATATTTTTCTTTTTCTAGGATCATTATCGGGCATCTCATATACGCCACGATCTTCAATTACACTACATAGTCTTCTATGCGATAATTGGATTATAGAAGGGTCTTTATTGACAACATCGAGATAGTCCAAAAAAGTACCTTCAAACCTAGAATCTTTCTTACCTTTTCTCTGTGCTTCAATTAATTTTAAGAATTTTTGTTTTGTCATTTGTTAATATCCATTAAACTAATTAGATTTCCCATGGTTCATCTTCAATAACAGTGTGCAATTTTACCACATCTCCCCATAATGTGCTTACATGCATGACAACTTCATCAGCATGATCGAGGTCCAGATCACGTCCATCATGATCGTGTTCTAGAGCCAGGATGTTTCCAACCTCAACTTCCCTAACATATATTCTAGGTATACCACCGGCACCCACATTTCTAATTAGGCGATCCTTAACTGGCTTCCATCCCTCCTCATCAGAAATTTCATCTACAACATATGTACCTTTCTTATTAGCAAATGAAAATAGATTTAAGTCCTCACAATCCTGTTGTGTAAGATACTGTCTCAAAAAAGAAACATCATGTGCACATTCTCTTGCAAGAAAACATTCTTCAATTCCATGTCTCTCTTCAATTTTTTTAAATAAATAAAACCCGAGATGGTACGGATTTAGTCCACCTAAGTGAGGCCTTATTACCTGATTATGACTTTTTATGAATGGAATGTGTAATGAATCCGATAAATCTAATTCACCCATAAGACGATAATGCCAGAATGATGCCCATCCTTCATTCATAATTTTTGTCTGAATTTGAGGAAGAAAATATGCTGCTTCATCCATTACAATTTCAATTAAATCCTGCTCCCAATCCTGAAGATTTCTACTGTGCTCCAGAATAAAAGCCAGTATGTTTATATCCGGCTCTAATGGAATTTTTTCTATATCAAAATTTTTAAATTTTCCATCGGTATCACCCTTTATGAGTTCTGTATATTGGTCTTTTAGGTTCCCATGGGATATCCTAGGTCTCAAATCATGTGGTCTTTGAAATTGTAATGCATGTGCTGCATCCAGTACCTCTTCAACTTTTTCGATTCCAATACTGGGGTCTTCAATATAGTCTCTTATGCGACGTTTGGCATTTCGAAATCTAATAACAACATTTTCAGGTCTAGTTTTCGAAAACATTCGATTATTTTTAAAAAAATCAGAATGACCAACACAGTGACACATAATCAGCACCTGCAAATAAAGAGGGTTTTCACGCATCAAATATGAAATTGATGGATCAGAATTAATGATTAATTCATATGGTAGCCCTTCCATTCCGGCATTATACAACTGGTGTGTTCTTTCGAAACTCTTTCCAAAAGACCAATGTGAATAGTGGCTAGGCATCCCGTGATATGCCATGTTCCCTATCATCTCATAATAATCGCATGTCTCATATATAATTGGGAACCAGTCAAGTCCTCTCTTGGAAGCCAGGTCACAAATTTTGGAGTCCCATTCTTCTAGATCTTCAAGAGACCAATCACCCATCTGACTTTCCCCCAAATACTTTTCGAAATGCCGGCCAGATATCTAACTTATCAAATATCTTAACAATTTTAAAACGACGATCTACAAAAGATGAAAATGCATTTGAAAGCCTGGACTCTCTCTGACCTTGCCATTCAATTCGTTCCCTCTCAGGCTCAATCTCACAATAGCAATATAATTGACAAATTTGTTTAAGCGTCATGACGGCCTGATTACAAATTGACGTGTCATTTTCCCAGTTATCGCCGTCAGAACATTGAAAGCAATATAGGTTCCAAGAATTTGGATGATAACGCTGAGTAATAATCTCGTGTGTGTGTTGTAATGCTGAAGAAACCAGGGTTCCTCCTCCGGCACCACGTGTAAAAAATTGTTGTTCGTTTACCTCATAAGACTGGGTGTCATGTGCAACAAAAATAATTTCGATTGCCTCATATCGATGACGCAAAAATTGATAAAGTAGAAAATAAAAACTTCTTGCTAAGAATTTCTTTTCTTTTGTCATTGATCCGGATATGTCCATGATGAAAAATATTGCAGCGTTATTTGACTCCTTTTGTGTTTGCTTAATATGTTTATAACGCAAATCATTATTATGAAATGAAAATCGCTCTTCAGAATTATCATCATTATCATGTTTGAGATTATCCAAGCTCGATTTCTTTTTTCTTTTAATCCGATTAATGGCAGTTTTCTTCTTGTCTAGTCTGGGTCGAATTCCTTTATTTCTATACCCATGTCTTTTAAAACTCTCAGACGTTATCTTTTTTAGTCTCTTTTTTTCTAATTCTGGTAATTCCAGATCAGCAAATAGATACTCCGCTAATTCTTCAAGCGTTATTTCAACCTCATAATATTCTTCGCCGGCTTCGGTCCCTGCTTCCGAACCAGGTTGTTTTTCTTTTGGTGCTTCACCAATTGATTGTCCTCGTGTTACATCTTTATCCTTTGCGGATCCAACTTTTGAATTACTCTGATTATCACCAAAAATAAAACGGTATTCCTTAATACCCCGAACAGGTATCCTTATTTTTTTCTTTCCATCCTGCCCAATGATACTCTCCTCAGCAACAATGTCATAAACACCTTCTCGAATGGCCTTTTCAATTTTTTTCTTGTGGCGGCGCCGGTCCGACGCAGATCGATCTGCTGATGTCTTATGGTGTTTAAATGTTGACATTATATATCATGTATTTCCGTTATCTTTTTTGCGTATCCCAAAGCAGGGCGAAGGTATGATGTAAATTTCTGAAGTGCCTCGTTCCAATCTAACCATTTAGCACCATGGTGTTCATAAATTCCTGTCTCTGGATTTTTTCTAATTTTGGGTTCATCTTCCGTCGTACCTATGAATAATGTTAAATGTTCAACAACCGTAATTGGATTAAGGCCCCATGGAAAATTTAGATTTGATATTGAGGCCTCTTCGAATGTTTCTCTAATGGCCGCCTCAAATGGTGTTTCATTAGCCTCTATTTTTCCTTTTGGAAAATCATATCCCCCATAAAGCCTTAGGCCTAAAATTTTATACATATTATCAAATTTTTTAAGAACGATAATTCCGGCGCCAGGATCTTTTTCTTGTTGTTTTTTATTTATCACTTCCTTAATAAAATCTTCAAGCAATTCAGTCTGTTTAGTTTTTACATGTTGATATCCAAAATTTATGTCATACCCTTTTGTAACCTTCTCAATTTCTTTAATATTTTTTAGATTATCTTCATAAACAAAAACTTCACTAAATTCTCCGGAACTAAGAAATGAATCGACAACCTGGCCTTTTGCAATAGGATTGGCAGACCCTACGGCAATTACCTCAACTGTACGGGATACATTATGATCTAGTAAAAACGACACCACCGGTTGGGCGTTACTTCTGGCGGTTAGAATAATTACCTTAGATTGTGCTTCAGTACTAGCAGAAAGTAGGTCTACAAATATCTCTTTTATGACTGTCGCAGTCTTTGGATATTTTTCAAATTCGCTAAAGTCGAACTGATCTCCGGGCTGTTCACTATACATTGCAAAATCATGACTACTGAGAATTGACTCATCTCCATCTGCATGTATAATCCTTACTTTATTCGATGATCTTACCAGCGTGTCATCAAAATCAAAGATTTTGAGTATCTTTCCCATAATATTAAGTATCTTGCTGTCACTTTACAATGCACTCAGTAAAACTACTAGGAAATAAATTGCCGTGGCGATATGAAAATTTTCTGAAATCAGAATCAATAATATACGTTACAGCTGAATCATTTTCACTTCTAATACTTCTACCTGATGCCTGTACTATAGTTTTTGCAGTCCGATATGCATACCACCATTTCCACTTATGCATCTTCTTTCGAATTAATTTATCACCTAGATACGGGAATGGGACCTTACAAATTATCTGAAATCTTGAACTGTCATATGATAAATCAACACCCTCTGTCATTGAAGGTGATAAAAGAACAGTTGGCTTTTTCGATTTCATATGACGCTCTAAAATTATATCTCTGTTCTGACTGTTATGAATTAATACTCTCCTGTCTTTTAGGAAACCGTACAGGAATTTTGCAATTCTAAATGTGTGACAATGAATGATACCTTTTTCATTTTTATGATTTTTTAGAATTTCCTGAACTGCGGCGCCTAGGTTTGGAAGCGTGCTCTGAATATTTGCTGCTGACATACTTCCAATTCCTTCTACAATTACGGGACGATTCTCTTTAGGGAACGGCGAAGGCAGTGATATGAATGCAACATCTTTATCTTCCAACCCTAGGAGCTCACAAAATCCAGACTTATTCAAAATAGTAGCTGACATCATTATAACTTTTTCACCAAAACGAAATAACATCTGTTCTGCAAACGGTGCTATATCAATTGGCTTGAATTCAATTTTTGCAACTGTTTTATCTCCTGCATCGATAAAATTGAATATCCAATTTTCCTTCTGGTATATGTCAATGAATCGTCTAAGCTTGCAATTATGCTTATCCAATATTTCAAACTGTTTGGCTATCTTGACAAATTCCTGTAATTTGTCGTCTGTTCCTATCAGCTTTTCTAACATCTTTTCCATATGCTTAAAATGAGAATTTAATTTTGGAGCATAGATCTCATTAATCCATTTCCATGCCTGAGCCTGTGTATTTAGTTTTGGCAATTGTAATTTTAAAATCTGTTGACAGAAACGCTCACTAACTGATATTTCAATAAATTTACTCAATTCGGTATCAACGTTATGTGCTTCATCAATAACTAAAAATTGTCTAGGTTTAATCTTTCCGGCATATGTTGTCTCCGCCAGGAAATACGGAAAGTTAGTAACACTCTCTTTAGACTTTAAAAATTCTTCCTTGGCAGTTTTATATGTACAGTTAAAAACGCACGTTCTAAAAAAAGCAGAATCCTTTGAGGCCGTTTTTAGTGCGCGGAGACTCTCGGCACAATTGTTTTTTTTGTAATATTTACACCGATAATTGGTTGATGATTGTACAGACGACATATGTCCATGGGGTTTCCCAAAATCTCTAACATATTGTTCCTGTAGAATTTTTTGTGTGGTTAGAAAGTATGTCCCACTCTCATAGGCCTCACTAGTTATCCCTAGATGTGTTAGTACTTTTCCAAGCGTATACCCAACGGCACTCTTACCTACACCGGTACCGGCTTCTATAACGACAAATTTTTTCCCTTCGGATAAAAATTTATCAAGTGTAAAATCTATAGCTTTTTGCTGGTGTTCCCTAGGTGTCTCATGGGGAAAAAAAGGATACCAATCCATGAACAGTCCATATTTTATTTAATTAATTTTAAAAAAAAATATGCATATGTACACATATCAACGCTTAAGTTTAGTCAGTAACTAGTCAAATGGGTGACCCTAATTTGTACGATTACCCTATAAGAATAATAGTACCAAGCGATCGAACCATGTTGCATCAGGGATACTAGATGAATACTTTTCAGCCCTTTCTGAAAAACGTAATAGCTCGGAGTCAGTCACTAATAATTGGACTGGGTTTCCCTTAGGGTCTACGGCAGTAAGGCAATTATAGTGACTGCTTGAATTACCCTTTTTTGCATTATTTTTAACTTTTACTATTTTTCCAACGACCATTTTTATGCTCCGTTCAATAATGTATATTACCATGCAGAGTTCGTAAAATAAATGAAACGTATACATCTAAAAGAGCGATTACAGTCCCTACACAGTGTCATACGTATGCCATTGGTGGTTGCAGCCATAATACTTTTGCTATTACAATTACGGACTAGTCCCGCAATGGATATGCCTAAAGAATCCTTTGTCATGGTTCGAGTCAAAACATTTTCGAAAATTACTAGCTGTGAAGGCTCAAAAGAAAAATGTGAAAAAATTCTAAATAATGACAAAGAAATGCAGGGATTACGAAAGGGATCCGGACTAGTAATTCGACACCAGGATAATAAATCTTGGATCCTGACTGCAGCACATGTATGTCAGGCACAAAATCCGGAGTCATTAGTTTTAAATGATGCTAAACTTAAGATGACAACCAGGTTGGAAATTAAAGTTATTGATTTCTTTGGGAATCTTCACAATGCGACCACGATACACTTTGATGAATTGAATGATTTATGCCTGATGTCATCTCCGGGCACGTGGGGAAAAGTTGTTCGAGTATCTCCTCATGCGCCTGAGTATGGTGAAACTGTCTATAACCTGGCCGGCCCATATGGGATATTCAGTCCCAAAATGGTCCTAATGTTTAAGGGAATATACTCTGGTAACGACTTTGGTGGAAATGAAATGTTTACATTTCCTGCCAGGCCTGGAAGTAGTGGGTCTGCAATCTTTAACGAGAGCGGTGAATTAGTTTCCGTTCTACACTCAGCGGCACGTAATTTGGAAAACCTTGCCATTGGGTGCGGCTATGAAAATTTAGTTGCTTTTATTTCAACATATCTGAAATAAATTAACGCTAGCGACGTCGACGAATTTTTACACCAGAAATTTTATTCCGGCCACGCTCCACAGCTCGTGATTGTGACTTTGTAGGCTCTTCTATAATGTCCTTGATGTAGGCCAGACGATAGCTACCACACATTTCACACATAAAAGTAAAGTGTGACCCATCCGGGTCAACGGCTTCAAATATTGAATCGATTTTGCCATATCCTAATTTCTCATCCGGATATCGCGTGCTAGTGACCTTATCCCCAACTTTATAACCCTTATACTCTTGTACACGCTTTACTGAATCGCCCATATAGTATTATATCTCAGGTGTGTTGGGTGTACCGGTCATAATATTTTTTGCTAGTCTTTCCCTATTTGCTTTTTCAGCGTGCAATCTGGCATATGACCTGGCATCCTCTTCAGACCCAAATGCCCGGGCGGGTGTACTAAGATCATCATTAAAATCTACAGTTACTTGTGCGAACCATTGTAGTCCATCAGACATCGGGTAAATATCCGCCTGTATTCCAGGATAATCCTCCCATGAATAGGGATCATTATCTAGGGTGTGATAATTTCGTCCGATTCCCGTGGGTTGGTTAAAAAAATCTTCATTAATCACAAATCGAACAAATTTTCGTAATGACTCTAACTTTTTCATTATGAGAATAAGTATCATTCTTTAATTCATTAGTTTTTTCTCAATAGCATGTACCAATATATCACTATCATAAATTGGTTTCATTATTTCATTCTCAAAAATACTACGCGCCGGAACGTCGGTTGTTTTTGTGACTATAATGCTATTGTCATTTTTAGATAAAAGTAAGTTAACCAACACTATCAATGTCGATAAAACAAATATTGAGCTTTTCATCATACCTGTACCATGGTGTACTGACGTTTAAATGTATTTATATACTAGAAATAGAAAAGGCCCGGCATGCCGGGCCTTTTCAGGCTATAACTGTTGATAAATTTACTAACTAACTTGTACTGTAATTTTCTTAGTTTCCTCATGTTGTACCGGGATGTCAACACTAAGGACACCAGCCTCATAATTGGCCGACAACCTGTTAGTAGTGCTACCCTCCGGTAGAGTCCAGCTTCGTTTAAAGCTCGAATAACTAAACTCTCTAGAGGTGTAGTCATCGGTGTCCTGCTCTGTAGACTTGCTAGCACCGATGGTGAGAACGTTATCCTCTACATCAACAGTAAAGTCATCTCTAGAAAATCCGGGTGATGCCAATTGAATATTATATCCTAATTCAGTTTTCTTAATGTTCGCCTTAGGAACTGAATCCAGGCTATTGTAAGAACGGCGTGGGCTCGATAAAAAGGAATCGGACCTATCATTATCAAAAAAACTGCTAAAGATATCATTGATATCACGATTAAAGTGTGATCGAATCACTGGAAAATGGATACTCATTAAAAAAACCTCCTGTGTTATCCTTCCAACGTTAACAA
>NZEE01000080.1 GCA_002688965.1 archaeon
CTACATGCATATAATCTTTTATTTTCTCTGGATCTAAAAACATATCAACATTTTTGATTTTATTTTTTATTGCATAAAGAGATTTTGATATTAAAGAGTTCATGTCACCAATACCACCATAAGCAAAAAGGGGTCTTGTTACAAGCCAGTTATTAGCGTTGTTTCTTACGATCATTTCACCTGCATATTTTTGTATTGCATAGTCTGTTCTAGGATATATCTTGCTATCTTCTGTAATTTCAGATTCTTGATATTTATATGTATCATAAATAACAGTCGTGCCAATATACACGTTCAGTATATTTGAAGCATTTGCTGCTGATGTTATTGTTTTTGTACCTAAAACATTCGTATTTATAGCTTCTTCTGGATTCAATGCCACAACGTCAGTGCCTACAATCGCAGCATTATGAATTATAACATCAATATCTAAATGATTAAACAGCTTAGACCAATTAGCACTATTGTTACTATACACACATACTTCGCCGGTGTCTGTATACCGCATGTCATTATTTGCGTATTCACTATTGTCTAATGATACAAATTCATGACCTTGATTCTCTATTGCTTTTGCTAAGTTTTTTGCAATAAAACCTTTTTCTCCCGTAATTCCAATTCTCATATGTAACCTTTTTTTTTGTTAATTTAATTCTTCTAAGAATAAATCATAAATTTCTTCTATTCTCGAGTCAATAAAAACACTAGTAATACCATGATATTTTAAAGGACCACATATTTCTTTTGAGTTGTTAAGAACAACTCCAATTTTATATTCCATTATTTCTCTATTAGAATGTTGAATTCTGTAACGAGGCAATGTGACTTTTACTAGTTTCCCAAGCACTTATAGTCCTTTGTCATCTATTCAATTGATTTATCATATGGTTCATATGGCAGCTCTTTTTCACAGATAATACGATCTAAATAGATTTCTAATTGAAGAAAGCTGGTGCAAACTTTAATTCCGCTTCTTGCTAGCATTAAGTTAAACTTTGCTTTTTCGGGCAAGCCTGCACAAAAATAAATAATGGGCTTTTTAAAAGCATATGCATATCCTGCTTCCCAAATTGTACCAATATCTTTGTCTCGTGTATTTACAAGTAAGAAATCAGCTGCTTGTATATGATACAGATTCCCTTGAAACGTTTCATCTTGGGTTTCTTTTGGTGCGCCAGGCGGGCACACGAATATTCTTCTTGGTGATGCTAAATCAAAAAAGTGCTTTCTATCATCAAATAGCGCTTCTAAGCTTGTCAACTCTCGTTCTTGTGCTTCGTTAAACCAACCGCTAGCTAAATATGCTTTCATTTTACAACTCCTAATGAATCCTTCACTTGTTTAATATAACTAATATCATCATTCCACATTTTAGTAAAGATCTTTTCATAACCTGACTTGTTGCCGTTAATTTTTTCGCGGCGACAATTATAGATAGCATCATTCTCATTGAACTCAAATAAATCGTTTTTAGGCTCTGGATAGTATAAGTTTGTACCACGAGAAGTATATGTGCCATCCGGAAGCTTAACTCGAAATGTTCGAACATAGTGCATATCAGGCTTCTCAAAATCTAAACAACTAGCAACTTCTGGTATTCTACTTACTATTAATCTAGCAATTCTTGTTGCAAGAATATTATCAACCTCAGGTTGGATTTGTACGTCTTGTCGCTGCTTAATAAAACCAATCAGATCTTTTAAATTAAATCTAGCAATATAAAATGTTTCCATTGCTTTAGGTAAAATAACGCGCGCGTCCATCATTGAAACTACTTTGCTATCAACCATATCAGCATATAGCAGTTTTGATAAGTTTGCAATTTTTTGATATCTGTTATAGAAATCAGAATTTTCAATAGACTCTGGAACTAGTACATTATCAAATCTTAAATCACGATCTCCTGTGCATTGTGCTGCGAATGATCCTGATCGGTGTCTGATAAGATGTGTAACAGTTTGTGTATCAATTCCACTAATTTTAAATGTAAAGCTTAAACATTCCATAGGTGTAGGAAGTGCTCTAAAATTTAAAACATCTTGTAAGTTTTGAGACCATTCTTCCGGTGTACCGTAATCCATATTAGTTTCTTTAGGGTCATCAGCCCATGTTGCTTTTGTCATACTCCATGCAATTTTTTGTGCGGTTTTTCTATCAGGGGCATCAATTAATTCAATATTAAGTGATTCTAGATTATTAACAAAACAAGTCTTTATTCTTTCACCAAACTTAAGTTGCATTGGCAATTGTACTTGTTCTAAATTATTATTAATTGGCAATTTATTTCTCCATTCATTATTTACTTGATATTATAATATTATTAATTTATTTTTACACATTTGTTACTAATTTATTTAAATTTAAAATTATTTTACCATTTACTTTATCAACTATATCTTTAAACATAAAATATTCTAATCCTTCTTTGAAACTACACTTTTCTAATAAACAAAAAAACCTGATTGCTTCAAATTCCGTAGCGATATATATTCTTATATCATTATTAATATCAAAGCTAAAAGTATTTCTATAAATTGCAAATTGCAATTCTCTTGTTAATGAAACTAATAGTGCTGTTTTAAAACTTTGATATGACTTTATGTTACATTTAACCTCACAATCAAGTTCAACAATACCTTCGTCATTTTTATTACTCTTTTCAAAAAAATAAGAGCACTTTTTATATTTCATACTAAAAACATTGCTATTAGTAATATCAATAACAATATAAATAGTAAATTCTAAAAAATCATTTATAGAGTGAAGTATATCAACGCTTTTTTTTTCTGTCTTTGTAACACCACCGTCTGTAAGTAAAGTGTATATAAGAACATATGTATCAGAATATATTGATATTAAAGTATCGTTAGATATACCTAAACAATAAAGTAAATCACTTTCAATTCTATCCCATAACTCATTGACATACTTTGATGATCTATAATTATTGTTTTTATAAATATTCAAGTCATTAAAGTATGTCATAAAGACTCATCTTTTAATAGTCTTCTACTAATCGAGTTCTAATTATTTCGTCTTTCTTTAAAAATGCACTGTAAAATTCATTTGTATCAACACCAATTAAAATTATTAAAGATAAAAAATAATTAAAAGAATCAACTATTTCTTCTAAAAATTCTTCCCGGTCGATCACAGGCATTTCAGTTTGACGATGTGATTTCCAGTTTTTTAATAAACCTAACGCTTCGAACATTTCTTCGACGCCTTTAAGCGCAATATCCCTGCATGCTTTTTGTGATTCTTTTTTGCTTAAATCTAAAGGCCACACCGGATATGCATCTTCATACTTCTTTTTAATTTCTTTCATAAAAGAAACTCTAGACTGAAATATTTGTTCTAGTTTATCGTTTTTCGTCATCATTTATTTCATCACTTTTTAAATTTGCATTAGATAACATTGCATTTATTGAACCGTCAAATATTTTTTTATACTCTTTTTCTAACTTCAACTTATCAGATCCGTTAATAGGCATTTCTAATCGTATCATTCGCATATGATCAACAATATCTGTGCCTGTTATTAAAGCAAGTTGCAGTAACTTTGCTATATGTGAAACTACATTATCATTTAATGCATAAATTTTCTTTTCATCTTTACTCAAATTATGTACTCCTACATTATAATTGGATTTTTCTTTAATTTTAAATTTATAATATCACTATCATGCTCAGTAACTTTAATCATATCAATGCCATCAACAGATTTAATGAGCTTAAGCACAGTTAATACTTTATCATTACCTTTAACAAATTTTGGTATGTATGAAGTATTTAGCTCAATTATTCTATGACCATTATTAGTAACAGGTTCACTAATCGGTCTAGTTTGTCTAACAGTTACAATTCCGCCTAAAGCTCTCATATCTGTCATTATATCTAGAACTGTAGGGTCTTCTCTGTCTTCAATCATGATTCTGCATCTAAGAATCATATTAACTAAATCTTTATGTGCCTCATTGATTAATTTTTTTTTGTTTTTCATTGCTATAGCTTTCCATAATATTATAATAATAATTATATATTTTTACACACTTTTATTTAATTTATATGCTTGAATAACAACAGGCCATAAATCTGTAATGATATTTAACATTTCTTCAGCAAGACGTTTTATTTCCCACTGTGCACCATCATGCGTTCTTAACTCAATAAACTTAATAAGATTATTTAAATTAGCAGTTGCATAATACTCTGTATATAGATTTTGCGGCAAAATCATTCGTGCTTGTTCACGAGCAATCCCTTTTTTAATCATATCTTCATATAACAATAATGACTGTTTAACATGATAGTCAATTGCTTCATTGCAATACATATGATTACTACATTCTGCAGCGTAAACGTCCATTTGTGGATTAATCATGTCTTCAAGATTTGATGCTTGTCTATTAGATTTATGTTGCGTTCTATAATCATTAGGTGTATAAAATTGTAATCTAGCGTCTGTATACCTTCTTGAAATTTCGTTATAACTCCATGTCCTATGTCTATGATGCTGTGATCTTACAAACAGAGGCACTTTGATTCGAAAAGTAGCAATATTATGTTCAAGTGTAGATGTATGTCTATGTTTAATTAAATAGCTAATTAACTTTTTATCTTTGTTGTCTAACGTTTCTTTTTGTACACCAAAAGAAACGCGAGCTGAGTTAACTATAGTTATATCATCTCCCATATGCTGTACTAATTGTATAGCGCCAATTCTATCTTTATAAAGATATCTTGTCATTAACACATTCTTTCGTTATCTAAACCAAAATAAAGAGACTCAGCCCATGGAATTACATCCCACTTTTTTGCTGAAATGTTGTGATGTCCTACAACACTAAACTTTTTTGCTTCTGCTGTAGTCATAACATCAAAGTTTTCACATACAGGTTTCGTATCTAGTAACGTTGCTTCTCGGAGTGATTGTAGAAATTGCCGACAAAGATTTGAAAATTCATCACCAATCATTGCACAAACTCTACCCTTAACTCTTGGATCACCCGCAGAAACTACATTTAAAGAAGCATCTGGATACCACTTCTTTGTTTTCTCCCAATACTTTTCTTCTGGATGCATGCAAATGTCTATGCCAATAGAATGCTTATTAAACTTTCCAGCATGATAAGCAACAAGACCAGTATCTAAACATTGCAATATTTCATATTCATTTGTTTTGTGGTTCCTGCCAATCAAGAAATGCGAAGAAACATGTCTTCCTTTAGCCATATTAAAAACATTGTAACAATGTCTTGTATTCAAGCCACCCCAATGTACACAAATTGTTGAAGGATCATCTTTTCTTGTATACCAATTTTTTGTACCATCATCTAGCTCATATAGCGGAGCTGATAGATTTATCTCTAGCGGCGAATCAATTGGTACTATTTTACCCATATGAATCATAATAGGTCGACCATAATATTGTCGAACTATATTATGTGTCTTAGGTCCATATACACCATCAACAACAGCATCTACTTTTTGTTGTAAATCAACTACATATTCTTTGTTTTGATTTAATGTTGTGAATTGTTCCATTTTTTATTTTCCTAAAATAAATACATTATTTGTTTTGAAAGTTAACTAACATTTCATTAACTTCTTTTTTAATTATTTCAAATTGAGCGATATAACCTTCGATTACTTCATCATCCTCAACAGTATTCGAATCACCCAAAGTAAATGTTGCATCATCCCTATAACTATCACTATCAATAGAACTAGTTTTAAGGCGTCTATAAGCACTGATTGTCTCATCTAGAAGCTGTAGTGCAAGAATTGCACTTTGTTCTGACTTTACAAACAATTCAATAAAAGCTCGAGCTTTATTATCGTCACCAGCTTCTATTGAATTGCTTTTCCACTTCATACCCTCATTAATAAAGCTTCGCCACCCTTCAAATAGTGTTTTAAAATTGCTTTCAAAATTTGACATATTGTTTTCTCCTTTTTATAAATTAATTATTCAACAGTAATGTTAACATCAATATTTATTTTCATCTCAGGGACTCTTATGTGATCAATAATTCCGTGAGTCTTTGCTTCTTCTGCATCTAAAAACCAATCTGAGTGTCCTTTGTCATGTATTAGCTTTGTAAAATAATCATCAGCTTTGCCACAATTTCTTGCCATCATTTTATAGACTTTATTATTTAATCTCTCAGCTTCCCTGACATCTGATTTTAGCTCTTCTATTTTACCAAATGCATATGAAGAAACATCATGTATCATCATAGTTGAATCTTTATCCATAAATCTAAGACCTTCACTTCCAAACGATGCTAATATTGCGCCACAACTCATAGCTTTACCTTGTACAATTGTAGCAACTGGTGTCTTAGATGTTTTTATTGACGATATCATTGCCATTAAAGAATATACTTGTCCTCCAAAAGTATCAATCTCTATAGGAATAACTTTCTGACCGCTATTTTGAGCATGACACATCATTTCATTAAATTTTCTGACAGACTCTTCTGTAAATTCGTTAACAGTAATAATTATAGGTGGTTGACACAACTCTATATCTTTGATTAGTGGAGAGATATTTTTATAATAGTGCATATTACAGACTTTCTTCTTAAGTTATTTATGAACATTTAGAACTGCCACAATTACTACATGATACGCAGCCATCATGATAAATCAATGTATCATTATAACACTCATCACAGATTTTGTCAGAAGGTACTTCACCATTTGCTATATAAGATTTTAGTATTCTAGCTATACACTTTGAAAAACTAAACATATCGCTATCTTTATCTTTTTGTAGTTGCTCAACCATGAACTTAACTTTTGTTCCGTGTCGCAAGCCTAATGATATCATTCTTGCAAATGCTAAGTTATTTGGGTTGTTAAATGCTTTAACTACGTCTTTTATTACAATTTCCTCCCCGTCATAACCAAAATGTAAATTATATTTGCTAATTTTTGTTTTAAAAACTTTCTTTACTAGCTTTCCTTTGTTATATTTTGAAGGTATCTCAATTAAAGAAGCTTTCCCACCAAAGACTTCATAAGGTTTATTATCAAGTAGACCAATTAAGATCACCCACTTTTCTCCTCTTATCCTTGTATAGTGTATATCACAATCTAACGTCGTCGGACGCTTTGGTGCACTTGTTTGCGGGAACAGCTTTTTTTCCTTATTTGTAATTAAAACACCAGATCTAGATCCATCGACATAAACTGTTACGCCTTTTAACCCTTTTTTCCAGGCTTCTATATATATCTTGCTAACAATCTCAGGTTTAGTATCGGCAGGCAAATTAATTGTTGAACTTATTGCATGATCTATATGGCGTTGAAGCTTTGATTGAATTTCGACTCTTTTTTGCCAATTAATTTGATCGCTCTCTGTAAAGAACTTGGGCAATTCTTTTCCTTCATTTAGTGATCGCCATTCTTGAACATTATGATGAAACACTTCAAACTCATGCCATCGATCGCCAAGATCATCAATAAAATCTACACGCTCTTGTGCATCTATTTCTAACTTTCGTCTTCTAATATATGAGTTTCGAAATACAGGTTCTAAACCCGAACTAGTTTGTGAAAGAATTGAAACACTTCCAGTAGGTGCATTTGTAAGAATTGAAATATTTCTTCTTCCATGCTTTTTCATATTGCATAGCATATCTCCAGAGAGCATATTCAAGTATGGGTGATCAAA
>NZEE01000081.1 GCA_002688965.1 archaeon
CATTTGAAATAGCAGAACTACCTATAGCTTGATACAATTTTCCTATACCTTGTACACCTCCAAATTCAACAAGAAGTTTCTCTGCACTAGTCAACCCAATATACCAATCATCTGGTGAACTTGAGCCTTGATCTCCTTTTGCAACCAATGCATTTCCTGCTGCTGAAATATCAGTCAGATTTGACTTTGCCCAGAAAACCACACTATAGTCATTTGTATGCGGGTCTAACTCAGTTGCATCTGTTATATTTATATAATCTCCATCTCCATCAAAACCCCACCCCTGCCCAAACTTCCCCTCATCTGTTCTATTTGCATTTCCATAAGTTGTTCCATTATTCATTCCATAAACATACTCAACCACATTTCCAGAAACATTAACATCATCCATTCTCCACCACCCCACCAAAGTTGAATCCAGCACAGGCACAACCATTCCAGTATCTTCTTCAGATGAAGAAACATTTATCAAAACAGAAGTAGAATTATACCATGTATAATTTAAAGGCGAAGTTATATTCAAAGTAGGAGCTGAAATATCGAGAGTAATCACATTATCAAACATATTCTGGAATAATGTAACATTATAACTTTCATTCCTTCCATAGTCTGTTGTATTAGTTGCTGTAATTGTATAAAATGATAAATAAGTTGTTGTTCCATCCAAATTCACATAATCTGTTATTGACTGAAGCCCTGTCCCGCCTGTTGAATTAGCACTTACATTAAAATCAACTAACCCGTCTTTTCTATAAGCAGTTACATTTGCACTTGCTATATCACTTCCTTCTGTATCATTTACATATGCCTGATAATGCCATTTTCTTATTAATTCTCCTCCAGATACAACACTTTCTGAATCATAAGTTACATTTAAAAAAGTATTATTTAATGAACTAGAAACATAAACATCATTAACTGAATTTAAAGAACAATTAGTATCTCTAATTGTATTATTTCCTCCTTCAGATTGAATATCAATCCCATAAAAACCATTTGAATTAAATGTACTATTTACTATATAATTATCCTGACTAGAAGCTTGTATAAAAATTCCATTTATAGCATTTGAATTAGATGTTACATTTGTTAAATTATTAAATGAACTTGGATTAAAATCAATACCATGTTGACCACTTGAATTTATTGTCATATTTATAATAGTTCCATTTCCACCGTTTACTATACGAATTCCTTCTCCAAAATCAAAAATAAAACCTTCTTCAATTTTTGTATAATTATATCCATTAACAGAAATGCCATAATCACTATTATCATCATCTCCTGTTATATTATAACCAGCAAAATCAATTGTTACATTATCTGCCTGAACAGTAAAGCAAGTTCCAGTAGATGTTATATTATTCTGAAGTGTATAAGTTGTATCTGCTTTATCTAAAATCCCGCAACCAGCCAAGTTTACTGACATTGGCAGTTCAATGTTATGAGAATAATTATTTTGACTTATTGTTACATTATAAAACACAGAAGTTAAATTATAAGTAGAATTAACAGCATAAATTGTATAATTTGAATAATGGGTTGTTGTCCCAGCCACATTTCTATACTCAGTTATTGCTGTCATTGGTGTATATCCAGTTGCATCTGTTATTTCTCTAAATTCAAATACATCATCTGTCTTATTAAATCCAGTTACATTTGCAGCACTCACAACATTATTAGAAGTATCATTTACAAATGCCCTATAATACCATTTTCTCACTAATTCTCCAGCAGTTATGTCTTCTGTTGATTCATCATAACTTACATTTAAAAAAGTATTATTAGCTCCTGCAACTGCAAATAATTTCACATCTGTTGTTCCAGAATTTTCAATTATGGTATCTCGAACTAAATTATTAGCTCCTGTTGTAATTATAACTGCTTCTCCGTCTGCTGAGGATATATTTAAATTTGAAACTATATTATCACTACCAAAAAAATTCACACAACCAGACGATGTACTACAACCAAAAACAGAACTATTTGATAAAGTTGTATTGGTTGAAAAGAAACTAAATCCAGCATTGGTAAGATTATTATCATACGCAACTGAATTATCAGCTGAACCAGCAAATTCAATTCCAAAAGTACAATTAGACAAAACATTATATCTAAATATAGAATTATTTGATTCAGCATCAATGCATCTACTTCCCCCATTTATTGTGTTATTTTCAAAAGTGTTATTATTTGATATGGTGAGAATATCTATTGTATTAGCACTTGTAGAAGTAACATTTATTGTGTTATTTCTAATTATTGTATTGTTTATATCCTCGATATCAATTGCTATTGTGCTAAGAGTAATATTAAAAATATTATGTTTAATTACATAACTAGTAAATCCAGTAGTTGAATAAATTCCAGCTCCAGCTGCAGAATCAGGATCTGTTATTAAATTATTTTCTATTGTAGCATTTGTAGAATCAATATCTGTAATTGAAACTCCCATTCTATATCCAAAAATAGTATTATTTTGAATTACAAGATGAGATGAATCGCCTATTGCGATTCCAAATGTCAGAGTATGAATTGAATTATTAATTGCTTTAGAATTATTTGAATCATCTGCAAATTCAATTCCCTCTCCACCCGGACCAGGATTTCCTGCACCTATATAACGACCAGATAAATTAGTATTTTTAATTGTTGTATTTATTTGGTCTGTCAAAATTGCTGAAATACTCCCTGTTTGTTCTACTGTATCAATATAATATCCATTGCCGTCATAAGTTATGTTTGGTGCAGCTATAACTATACATCCGCCATTAGCTACAGTAGCATTATCTATATCCATAGTTTGTGTATATGTTTTATTTTCATAATAAAGTGTTCTGCAACGAGTAACATCTGTTCCTGCCTCCATTGTCACCTGCCTTACATTTGTCTGATTTTTGTTCCCGCCTTTATCCACAGCATATCCTTTAAATGTATGATTCATATCAGACAAAGATGTAAAATTATTTTGATATTGATTTGCAGATGCATTATACAAACTTAAAGATTCAGCTAAACTTAAACTTCTATTAAAAATCAAAACATCATCTATTGTTCCATTGAAAAAAGCAGAGCCATTTACACCAATTCTTACAGTATTACTTGAACGATTAAATGGATATTCAGCTGGATTTTCTATACTTCCATTAACAACATAATCTGTAGAATTATATACAACATGAGTCCAAAAACTATTTGTTACATTTTTAAACCAAATTGAAACAGAATCATTTTCACCACTAAATGTTATTTCAATATAATCCCCACCCCCATCAACCTCCCACCCATCTCCATAATATCCTGAAAGTGTCTGATTTGCATTTCCATAAGTTGTTCCATTATTTGAATTTAATGACAAATCAGTTACTTTTCCATCTGCATCAAAATCATCCATCCTCCACCACCCCACCAAAGTATTATCAAAATCAACAAAAGCATAATGGTCATTTGCATCAGCAGTTGTCATATTTACAAAAATACTATCTATTGTTTCTAAAGAATTATTTTCAGGAGTTAAAGTTGTAAAATTAATTGTTGGAAAAGTAGTATCAGAGGTATTGAAAACTATCTTGCTTTCATTTAAAAGAGGAGTATAAAACTGACTATCACCAGGCCATAAAGTAAAATTAAAAGTCACATTAGTTGTAGTGCTTGTTATTGTATAATTATTAAGTGCAGATATGTTTTGAGATGCAGTATCACTCCAGGTTGCACTATCATCATAATATCCCAAAGCCAAACTTATATTTGAAAAAAGATTATTTTCATAAACATTAGTTACATTAATTGTATCATAGCCAGCAGTCATGTTTGTCTGGCTAATATCATCTACTTTTCCACTTGCCACAAATCTTGCTGATTGATTGTTGTAAATATCTGATACTTGGGAGTCTGATAAAGGTATATCAAAAACCATAATTTCATCTATTGTTCCATTAAAATCAAAAAAAGCAGGTGTATAAACGCCGCTGTAAATATGAAAATCATCATCTAAATTAGATATATTTTTAGAACCAATAATACTATATATATAACTATTATCGATATAAAGCGTATGGTTATCACCACTTATTACCCAAGCAATATGGTTCCATCCAGAACTCAAACTTCCCTGAAACCTAGAAAATGCAACATTATCAATCTTACCATAAAGATATACAGTAGAACTTAATATTCTCATATATACTCTTTCATCAAAACCCTCAAATAAAGCAATAAAAGTCTGGCTATCCACCTGCGCAAGATGTGCAGATTTAAACCACATAGAAATACTTATATTATTTCCGTCTTTAGCAGTATTTAAACTTGCTGAAGGTGGAATATCAAGATAATCATTAAGAGCATCTAAGTGAAGACAATCACCATACAAACAATCTGTTTCATTTACAACAGCATCATCAAATCCCGCACCATCATTATTGCCTGTAAAATCATAATGTGTTGTTGTTTTGGTATTTTCTAAATCAGCATCAAAATTCCAATATCCCACCAAACCATCATAAGGTGCAGCAGTATTTATAGCTAAATGATAATAATCTCCATCTTTTACCACATCTGTTAAACTAGTATTTGCAGATGTTAAAATAATTTCATAAGTTTGCACAGATAAATGAGGCACAACCCACTCAACATAATCAACATAACCATCTTCATCAAAATCATAAGGAACATAATCAATTTCAATTTTAATTCCTTCAGGCACCCCAACCACACTTTCATTCAATAGTAAATTAACTTCTTCACCAAGTGTCAAATCTTCCCCTGCATCTTTTTCCTCTTCTTCTTCACCTTCCCCTTCTTCAATCACATCCGTAATATTAATTTCATCTTCTTCATCATTCACAACACTTTCATTAATTATTTCTTTTTCCTCTTCTTCTTCTTCAACAATTTCATCTTCAATAACTTGCCCAGTCAAACCCAACTTACTTCCAATCCAATAAAATATTTTTGCAAAAACCCCATATTCTTCATCACCCACCCCAGAAACCACCTCCCCAGTTATTGGCGCAGATTCTTCTTTATCTTCCTCTTCTTCCTCCTCTTCTTCTGTTTCATCAGTTTCCTCACTCTCTTCTTCTGACTCTTCCTCTTCTTCTGTTTCATCAGTTTCCTCACCCTCTTCTTCCTCCTCTTCTTCTGTTTCATCAGTTTCCTCACTCTCTTCTTCTGACTCTTCCTCTTCTTCCTCTTCTTCAATTATTTCTTCTGTTTCATTTTCTTCTGTTTCATTTAATTCTTCTTCATCATCCACCACACTTTCATCAATTTCTTCTTCTTCTGACTCTTCCTCTGCCTCAGTTTCTTCTTCCTCTTCTTCAATTGTTTCATTTGTTTCTTCTTCAGTTTCTTGTTCTTCTTCTAGCTCTTCTTCTGTTCCATCAACACTAATATTTGTCTCAACCACAACTGCAATTTCTGTTTCAGTTTCATTACTTGCATTAACATAACCTAAAGCCAAAGCATCTTCATAAGAAGCATACCAATATAATTTTAATTGTAAATTATCTATGGGAATTTCTTCTATTCCAGGCATATCATAAACAGTTGTATAAGCTAAAATATCTGTATAATTTAATTCATCTTCAGCATGCACAACTACCCGCTTTCTGCTTTCAGATAAATCAGTTTCATTTGCTAGTGGAGGAGTAGTATAATATTCAACTGCAATTTCCTCTCCAGAACTTTGATTTACAATTTCTGTTAAATCAACAACAGTAGAATCAACTGTTTCAGTAATTTCTTCTGTAATCTCATCTTCTAAAATTACATTTCCAGAAATACTAAAATCAACTAACCATTTCCAAATTTTTGTTAAAACACCCTCGCTTTCATCAATATCTAAAGAAACATAACCTGTCAAACCCCCTCCTGCCGCTATCTCCTCCCTGTCAGTTTCTTCAACAATACTCTCAAATTGTTCAATTTCATCTAATGCTGCTCCAACCTCCCCCCCAATTAAAACAGAAATATTTTCAGCATCTTTTGGCAAAACAACACTTAAATTACCTTCATCAATTTTAATTTTTTTAATCCATTTAACAGGCCTGTTAATAATAGCTTTATACTGTAAAGTTGAAACATCTGCCGCAGATAAATTAAAAACCTCATCAACCACGCTTTCATTAATTATTTCTTCTTCTGTTTCATTTAATGTCTGATTAATTGCTGTCTGATCAGTTGTTTCATTAATCACACTTTCATTTATTTCAGTTTCATTATCTTCAACCACATCCTCTTCTGTTTCATTAATATCTTCTTCAATCACACTAGTAATATTCACTTCATCTTCCCCATCTTCTTCATCTGCAATAGTTTCATTAATTATTTCTTCTGTTTCATTTATTTCTTCTTCAATTGTTTCATTTTGTTCAATTTCTTCTTCTACTTCATCTTCTATTTCTTCAGCAAGTTCTTCAAGTTCTACTTCAATTTCCTCTTCTTCCAATTCTTCTAATTCTTCAGCTTCCTCTATTTCCTCTTGCTCTTGCTCTTCTTCAATTTCATCTTCTTGTTCTTCTTGCTCAGAATCACTATCACCTCCACCCTCAGAATCCTCTTCCTCCACATCTTCTCCAACAACCAAACCAGTTACTTTATCAAAAGAATTAGAAAAAAAACCACCTACATCATTTACAACATTTCCAGTTTGTCTTGCAATTTTTTGAGAAAATTCCCCCTTATTTAATAAAATATCTGTGGAACAACCAATTATAATTATTAAAGACAAAGCAACTAATCCAATTAATAAAATAAATGACTTGGAAGTTTTCTTCTCTTTAAGTTTTCCAAGATATCTTTTTTTAACTTGCCCAGTTTTAGGATCCCGATAACTCTCATAAATATAAGGTCCATAGGTCTTACCCCTTTTTTGTATCACCCTTTTATAGCTCATGCTAATTAACCTATAAAAATGTGGAATAACTAATTTATAAACATTTTCTTAATGAAAATTAAGCAAAAAAATTGTAGAACAACCAAAAAAATCACCGTCGATAAAATAAATATCAAATTATCCTTCATAAAACTAAAAATTATTCTTCAACAAGAACTGCTTGAATCATACCTTCCTGACTTGGTCTATTAGTAATTCGTGCTTTTCCAACTTCTGTTTCAATTAAAGCGCCTTTAACTAAGATATTTTGTCTTGCAAGAAAGCGATTTGCAGGAGTTTCAAGAACATTTTTTATTGCAGCTTTTTTAGATTTTCCCTTAACAACAATATTTGCCATATTATCAGATAAAGAAACTATTTTTTTACCACCGCCCCGCCCCCGAACTAATTTTGTCTTTTTTTCCCCAAGTTTTACAACTCTTGCCTTTCCTTTTCTAGAATGCAATTTAGCCTGGTTTTGTTTTTTATACCTTCCTCCACTTGCTTTTCGTCTTAATTTCATGTTAATTCAATTAAAATTTTATTTAAATATCTTTCTAAAATTTAAAAAATTGATACGAAAGCTTTAAAAAGCAAAAGCTTTATAAATGTTACGATGAGTCTTGTCAAAAAATGTCCTGAATGTAATAGTTCTAACCTAATTTATGATGAAACACGCGGAGAAGTAATTTGTGGTGACTGCGGTCTTCTTGTCGAGGAGAAAATGGTTGACACAACTCATGAACTGCGTTCATTTGACAAATCTGAGAAAAAATCCCGTGGTGGAGCTCCAATTTCTATACAAAAATTTGACAAAGGACTAACAACAAATGTGGGTGAAATCTCAGATATCTACAAATTAGACTCAAGTCAGCAAACAAGGAAATATTTAAGATTAAAAAAATGGCAAGAGCGTGTTTCCACGTCAATTGAAAGAAATTTAAGGCTCGCTATGAGTGAATTAAGACGTGTAGCTTCATTTCTTGACTTACCTTCTGTTGTAAGAGACGAAGCAGCAAGAATCTATAATTTTGTCCTACAAAGGGGGCTTGTACGGGGAAGAAGCATGGAATCTGTAATAGCAGCATGTCTTTATGCAGCCTGCCGTTCATATAATATTCCAAGAACACTTGATGAAATATCAGCTGCAAGTGAAGTAGAAAGAAAAGAAATAGGCAGAACATATAGATTTATTATAAGAAAAATAGGCTTAAAAGTCACACCCTCAAGCCCAAAAGACTATATTTCACGGTTTTCTTCAACCCTACACCTCTCCCCAGCAGCCCAAAATGAAGCTTTAAAAATCTTAAAAAAAGCAGAAATCTCAGAATTAACATCTGGAAGAGGTCCTGCAGGAATTGCAGCAGCTGCTTTATATGTTGCAGCATTGTTAAATGACGAGAAGAAAACACAGCGGGAAGTTGCAGATGTTGCAGGAATCACAGAAGTTACAATAAGGAACAGATATAAGGAACTTTTAGAACGCCTTGATTTAGAAGACAAAATCAAAATCAAAGAACAAGAAAAAGGCAGAAAAGCTATTTCTAGTAAGAAAAAGTAGGTTTTTATACTCAAATCTCCACTCAACTTTACGGGGAGATGCCGGAGTGGTCAAACGGGTCAGGCTTAGGAATTTATTCCTATTGAGAAACCTGATAGCTTAGTGCTTACGGGGGTTCGAATCCTCCTCTCCCCATTATGCTATCGCAATTACTCAATACCCATATCTAAGGTAAAAGAAATAGAACTATCTTCTACACCAGTTATTTCTGCTTTAAATTCCTTTAAATGAGCATTATCTACACAAAGAATATCATCTTCATTTATCTGTGGATCCCATA
>NZEE01000082.1 GCA_002688965.1 archaeon
AAAGAAACACGCGAAAGAATCTAGAAAATGGGTAAAAAAATAATATAATCTTATGATATTATCAGAACAAGAAAAGAATAGAATTAGGAAATTACACAAGAAACACTCAGTTATTAAGGAGCAAGCAAACCCAGCGATGCAAATTACATTTATAAGTTGCAACGGAAACCACGCTCCAATCACTCTTCCTATCCACGTTACACTAGATGGGCAAGAACTAACACAAAATGATGTAGGAAAAGCAGTACAATTCCCAGCACCAAATATTGGGACGCATGGAACTATAGAATCTATATCTCCAACCACTGCTACATGGACCCAAGATGTTACTGAATCACCGTGTCCCCCACCACCAATACCTGCTGCAGGTATTATGTTTCAGATGTGTGGGCCAGGTTCACAAGGTACAGTCCCATACCAACTAAATGCTAACGTTACATTAGATGGGCAAGCATTATTATCATTACCGAATAATGGTGTAGGAACAGAGATAACATTTCCACAATCAAGTCCCCAAATGTATGGAACTATAGACTCTATATTTATAACAACTAACCCTAATACAAATTTCAATGCTGTCTCAGCACCATGCCCTCCAATACCACCACCTGCACTAGGATTTATGATGGGAGGCTGCCCTTACACATACACCAATCCATTCCCAATGGATGCTAACATGACATTAGATGGGGTACCATTAGCAAACGTACCGAATTATGGTGTAGGAACAGAGATATCATTTCCACAAATGCCTGGGGTCAATGGAGTTATAGACTCTGTATTTATGTCAACTAACCCTAATTCAACCTTTGATGTTGTCTCAACACCATGTCCACCACCACCAATTACACCAATAGGTATAAGACTTGACACGTGTGGGCCAGGAGCAACAGGTTCAATGGACATAGTTGCTGACGTTTATATAGATGGGCAACGAATAGGAGAAATGACGGCTCCTCATGGTGTAGGAACAGATGTATATGATAACCAAGCAAATCCTCCTATACATGGAACTATATCAACTCTTTTATATGTGCCACCAACTACCTCTAATGTTCAGGATTTTACTTCGGGACCTTGTCCACAAACACAAACAATGTGGAAATGTCAAACTCAAGGGCAACCATGTGTTCAAGACCCAACTGGAACTTATAACGATGAAGCAACTTGTAATACAAACTGTACGTTACCACAATTTGAAGGACCTTGTGACGAATTTAGAAGGTGGCCTAAACGTGACCAAAAAGATTTTTGTTCCAATTGTGTAGGTAGGGATATGGAACCAATGTGTGAATGTTGTGTAGATATGGGATTAATATAAAATAAAAAACAGCCCAAATAAAAAAACCACTCAATTGAGTGGTTTTTTGTTTTTAGATATCTTCATTTTCATCATCGTAATCATATTCATGAGTTACTGTCGTGTGAGTTGGAGCGGGGTCTTCTTCTACAGGTGTCTCATATTGAGGTGAGAAATTTTCAGCAGCTGTAAAACCAAGTCCTGCCATTACAATCCATTGTAGAGATTGGAATAGGTCACTCTCAATTGTAAAATCCCAAAATAAATTTGCGGTATAACCAATCAACATAAATAAAAGACAAATAAATGTAACAAATCTCTTACTGGAAACTTTACCTTCACTACTTAACATGTTTTTTAAAAAATTCATAATAATTGTTTTTATTATAAATATACCTAACTTCTAGAATTTTTAATTTGATTATACAATTCCCAGTCCTCTTTATAGATTTCTTTTATTTTATTTTGAACATTTATATCAGAATCCACATAAGTTTGTATTTCTTTTTTTAGAGGATTCATAGTTTTATTCGTAATAATAAATTTTCTAGGATTTAAAAGATTATATTTTTTACAAAAATTATCAAGGCCCACACTCAAGTCGTCAAACAACAAAGTCTCAACTTGATTGATAGATAAATTGTTATCTTGAAGTACAAGTATTTGAGGAAAAATATGACCATTATAAAAATTATTATTTTTTAAACTATCTAAAAAAACATTAAAAGATTCTATTATGGAATATTTTTCATCTCTCCATTTTAAATTATACTTTATTTCTTCTTCTATCATCATTGGGCTCCCACCTACATCTCTCCAGGATTCCCATTCTTTATTAAGTTTATATAACTTCCACAATTCCATAAATGAAGAAGCCATTCTAGTTAGTGGGTTTCTAATCACCCAGAATATTATGGGATTGGGATTAGTTGGTTTTTTTATAGGAGGACGGCCTAACCAATCAAGGATAGCTCTAGAGGCATTTTTTGGTACTTCTAAATATAAACAATTAAGAGCTGAATTATAATGAAGATTAATATCACACCGCCAATTATCAATATGTTCAAAATTTTTACTACGTGAAGGAGTAACTCTATACTCCATTTTTAATTTTATTATACATTTCCCAATCCTCTTTATATATTTCTTTTATTTTATTTTGGATATTTTTATTAGAATTAACATATTCTTCTATTTCTTTCTTTGCTCCTGGGACAAGTTGAGTTATATTTATAACTTCTAATTGTGGTATTGGAGTAAAATTATATTTTTTACAAAAGTTGTTAAGGGTAGCTTCTAAATTTTCAAATAAAAGAAGTTCTACATCATCTATAGTCAAATGTCTATCCGTTAAAAAAACTTTTTGAGGAAAAGCATGAGAATCATAAAAGTTATTATTTTGTAGAGATTTTAAAAATAAATCAAAACTCTCAACCAAACTTAGACTAACCTCCAAATCATCAGTAATCCCTCGCATATTTATAGAATTTTTATTATATAGAGCTGGGTGATTTTTTAATAGTGTCAGTTTGTCCATATCAATATCCTGGTGGGGAGTTGGGAAATAAAAGCTAGGTTGGTAAAAGGATGCATAACCTTTATTTACTTCCTGTAACATATGAAAAAATATAGAAATTATTCTTTTTAATGGGTTTCTTACCACAAAAAGTTTAATATCGTTTTCAATTACTTTGTCCATCTCCGGCCAACTAAACCCTACCATAGTCTCTTTAGTAGAACTTTTTGTGCCACAAATCTCACACAAATTTTTAGTGTGGATTCTAATTTCACAACATTTTTGACAAGATTCTTTCCATGTTTGTACAGGAGTAAACATTCTACCGCCCATCCATTTAATCATAGAAGTGGTGGCATTTTTTGGTACAGGTAAATAAGAGCAGCCCCAATCATCTTTACGATATAAAGACAAATGTGATTTGGAGTTGTCTATATGATTAAGATTATTAGTTCTAGGTGGGACAACTCTATACTCCATTTTTATGCTTTTCTTATTAGTTCTCTATAAACTTCTGCTCTATGCTTAGTGACTACATCTATATGATATAAAGGAGCAATAGTTTCATATAATTTTTCTCCCAAATCTTCAATAAGTGAAGGATTGTTTATAAGTCTTTTTGTGTGTTGATACCATTGTTTATGGTTTTTATGTGTACCCACTAATAGACAATTACCTTTAGGGTTTATTTTACCTCCTTTTTCTAGTGCGTTAATACAATCTATTTTATAAGGACCATAATCTTGAGCTATTAAAGCTTTTTTATGAAATCCAGCTTCTATTACTTTTAATTGTGATTTAACTTTATTAAATACATGTTCTTTAAGAGGAGCTAGGGAAATATCAAAACTATTATAGTTAGCAGCGTATGTTGTAATAGGTTTTGTCCAAACCCTTTTATAGGCTGAATCGTCTTCGTCAACAAAGTTACCTTTTTTAAATTTATGTAAGAAATCAGAGTATTCTTTTGATATAATTTTAAAGTCGTCTGTAAATATTTTTTCAAATAAGTACCATACAGATTCATGAGGTTCGATATTTCTAGTTTGCTGCTCATTAGTTTCAGGATTAATCATAGTTACATTACCTCTTAAATCATAACCACATAAAACAAATTGAAACTTATCCTTATGTGTTCCATTTAGTTTACCAGGTAGACCACGTAAAATATCCAAATCAGCTAAATGTGAAGAACCACCCAACCAGCCAACTCTAATACGGTTTGACTCTATTTTTTTAGGTTGGAATTGTTTTTCTGATGGATTTATAGCGTTTGGAAATATAAATAGATTGTTACAAAACCCTTTCATTTCTTCAGCAAAAACTTTTGTTGTTGTAGAAATATTTTCAGCCACTTTTAAACTTTCTTTTATATGGTGGTCTAATTGGTTTTGTTTAACAATAGCGTGTGCTGGATGGTCCACCGTAGGTGACCAATAATCATCTAAATCACATATAGATGGTATTCCTAATCTTTTTAATCTTTTTATAGCTTCATGAGACCTTCCAAAATCAGGAGTTAAAGACCTATGATATAAAACTAAATCATATTTTTTTAAAAAATTATCGTCTTCTAATTTTGGTTGGTAATCAACGTCAATCCAAAATTCATCGGGGTACATTTGTTGTAAATGTACATGTGGGTCTACAGACCTAAATTTACTAACCCCTGTTCTATCACTGGGTATTATTAAAATTTTGTATTTTGCTTTATTCATAAAGAAAAAATAACATTAACATACGATATAGTCAAAGGTAGACTAGTTAATTTTTTTAGTTGTTAATATTTTTCCTTCAAAAATAGTATTCCCCACAACTAATTTAATAGATTCGTTTAATTTGCCAGATTCTACTATTTTTTTAGAAATTCTTTCATCTATTAATTCATCTAAAGATTCTTTAATAGTTTCTCTAACTAAATTTTTAAGTGAACTTTGTGTTATTTTTTGAGTTCTGGGAGAGGTAGGTGGAGAAGTATATTTTTTTGTAGTATTAAAAGAATGTGATGCCGAATCCATACCTGAAAGTTTTTTCATTTTTTCAGCAGCACCCTCAATTAATGAATCAGGTATTTGATTACCAAAAGATACTTCAGGTATTGGATGGTCAATCATAAGCTTTTTTATGGCATCAGGTAGGTTTGACTTTCTTACCTTTTCTTCTGTAATTGGAGACCTAGTAGTACTAGCATTTGACTGTATTACATTATCAATACTTTCTGTATTAAAGTTATTAGATACAGGTGGTAAATTAGATTCAGTTAATGTATGCTGTGTTTTATTTGATGGTTTACCATCAATAGCATCCATTACTCTTTTTGCTTGAATAAGTTTTTCTTGTAAAGTTTCCAATCCACTCATATTTTTAAAATTTTGAATTAACTAACATTCTGTTCATTGACTTATCACCGAAAGGGTTATAAAGAGGGGGCTCACTAAAAGTTTCAAATACTGAGCCCTCACCTTTAATTGGTTTAAAACTATTCATTCTATCCGTCCTAAATAATCTCCAGTCAGGTAAAGGAATACCTTCTTCATTTACCTTAAGAGATGGTCCGGATATTTGATAAGCTCTAACAACTTTGTTATTTCTTAATGATTCGCCGAAAGCTACCGGGTATATTACTCGTTTACCAGGCCCAATACTTGCATCATCTTGATACTCCAACTCACAAACGTGTTTATTTTTTATAGCATCTATTATTTCATTATTAGATGCTTGTTCAAATATAAGAGTTGATATTACTTTGTAAAGTTTCATTTATACTATCTTGGTTCAGAAACTGTAGGTGTATAACCATCACCAGTATCTAAATTACCTGATGAATATTCTTTAGACTTATTATAAAGGTTATTTTTAACATTACCTATACGTCCAGTGTTTGGTTCACCATTACCTAAAATATCTAAACTACCACCAGTATTACCATCATCATACACACTAAGATATTTAGCGTTACCCTTACCTTTAGGGTCACCATCAGATAAAGCATTAGGATGGTTAGTGTTATAACCACCCTCACTTTTATAAACATTTCTACTCATTAATTTTTCTCTTTCTTTAGCTGAAATATCTGATAATTTTTCTCCGGGTTTTTTTTGATTAAAATCTGCCATTTTATGTTATTATTTTTTTTATTATGTCTCTAATTCGAGACGCTTCATTATAAACTGCTCTATTATTAAGTATTTCATCTGAAGTTTTTTGTGTGCTTACTAATCTAACTTTAGATGAGTTTTTACTAGTATCTTTAGTATGGGGCTTTTTAAATTGATTATTAAGACCAGCATTCATTTTTACCCGCTTATTACCATCAACTATCTTTCTTTCCCGTGTTAGTTTATCATTAACCCAGTCCAACAAATCATCACCCCCAACTAATTTATATGATTCAGGATTTAAATCGTTCTCCATTTCATGCTTAATTTTCTTTGCCTGCCCATAATTTACTCCTTTATTTTTACATAAATTACTAAGTCTTTCATAACCATTTGCTTTATCAGAAGTACGTTTTAAATTACTATTTAATGTATCTAATAATTCTTCTGGTAATTTATAAAAATCATGTTTAAGGTCCTTATTCATTTTTTAATCTATTAATAATCGATTTCATATTTACACTATGGTTTCTAGCATATTTTTGAATTAACCTAAGTTTTTTATCAATGTAGTGAGGAATTTCTAAATCATCATGATTTTGAATATCGGTATTTTCGTCCTTCTTTTTCAGAATTACTTCTAACATTTTTATAATATCATCGTCCTCAACTAATCTCTGAAAGTTTTCTGACCCTTCACCTTTCTTATCTAAATCTTTAGTTTTTCCCATAGATTCAGCTCTTTCTTCAGCTTCGTCATCCTTCATATCATGCTCAGTTTTAAAGTATTCTATAGTTTCATTAGCATCCATATAAATTGTATCATCATAACCTAATACCTCACTCATGTCGTGTTCGTCCAATTCACGGTCAACAGATTCACCCCAGTAACGTTTAAAAAAGTAACCACGCCCCTGTTCACCACTTTGTCTACTCATAGGTATTGTTGCGTCCAGTGTTTTGGTGGCTGACATAGTTTTTACATTTTCCCACCCTAAAGGAATTTTACTACCAACAATGGAACCATCATAATCAACCAATTCTTCTAATTCCTCTTCTTCACCAGTTATTAAATTTTCCTGGTCTACTTCCCATTCCTCATGAGATGATTTAGGGTGAACCTCCTTACAACTTCCTTCATGCTTTAATTTTTTCATATTCATTCTTTTTATATAAATATTAAGTTGAAGTAGAATGATATTTATAATCAATGGGAACACAAAATATATTAAATTATTATGGGAATAGACTTGATGCCAAATTAAGTTATGATTCTTATTATGACTTTTATTTAGCTTCTGACGAAGACAACTTTCAAAGAGAGGTTGTCTATTCAGATAACATTATAGGCTATACTGAACCAAGAACACCACAACTAGGAACTCTAAGTAACGTAATTCCTCTGTGGATTGATTTGAACAATACAGCTTCTACAATACAACCAGCTTTTACAGGTGTAAGTGTTGTACAACAAAAAAGTGATTTTTCAGCTACTCCCGATGGAACAAGTGCATCATATTCACCAGCAATAGCATTGTATGGGACTGGTTACCCACAAAGTATAATTAGTCAAAATTATTGGGGCCAAGCCTATGCATACTGTGATTGTCCGTATGAAGATTGTCACCCAGTGCCTACAGGTGAGAGTGGAGATACGTGTGGTGGTAGAAGTGGTTATACTAATACAGGCGTAGAGGGAAATTATAAGATTGAAAATTGGTGGTTAAACTCTGTAGACATAGGTATTGCACCTTATATGTATTCATCTGCTTGGGATAAATTAAGATTATGGCCAGAAAATATACCAATAAGTGGAGATACAAACGTACATCCTTTTGGAATCTTTAATATGTTAAATTTAGATAAAAGATTTAAAATGTGGCAAGTTAGCGCAAATACTCAAGCACCTTCACAAAGTGGAGCTACAACGAGAAATGTTTCCGATACTTTTTTTGAGTATGCAGATTCTGGAAGTGGAGCAAATCCAGGGCCAGAAGACTCAAGTAAATTTAATATGAACGGGACTAGGAGATATACAATTAGTTCCGCAACAGATAGTAGTGGATATTATCAAGAGTTAAATGGTGGTTATTATGCTGGTGCTTATAAATTTTATGGCTACCCATATTCAGTTTTACCAGACCGACCAGATGAAGGCTGGACAATGGAAACATTTTTGAAATTAAGAGCAACCGGAACTACGACCGGAGGAACATGTTTCTCAACAAATTATAATCTAGAATCTAATGTTAGGGTTAATCCTGGTGATGGATGCTATTCCGGGCCTCCGAATAACCCAACAATATACCACACTAACCCAGTATGGAATACTGGTGTTACTGTGACCGACAGTGGTGTATCTTTACCAGCTGGTGTTGATTGTACTGTCTTTTTAAACAGAGCAGGGTGTCGTGTATGTGATGATTGTGAATTTGGATATGAGTGTGAAAATCATGAGTTTATTGAAAGCTTTTGTCATGACTCCTGTCAATCATCAGATATAGAAGACACTCAGTGTTTATGTTGTAAATTAATAGGAGTTGATGTTCCTACAGAAGAACCAATAGGTGAAGCTTATAGT
>NZEE01000083.1 GCA_002688965.1 archaeon
CGTGATACAACAAAACCGTTGAAACTAGAAGAAGAAATCTTAAATTGGCATATGTTAAATCAAGATGTTAAAGATGTAATAATAGGACTAACCGAGCAATATGGAGTTGAAGAAGGACTCCGCATTCATAGTAAAATGAATCTCATGGATGCTTTTGAAAAGAAAAAAAATAATGAAGTTTGACATGCAACAGGTAAGAGATATTGAAACAAAAGAAATCCCAATAAAAGATTGTTGGATGAAAGGTTGGTATGATGTATATGTAAGGTCTGGTAATTATGAAGAAAAGGATGGGTCTATCAGAAAGCTAACTCAAAAAGAAATATCAAAAATCAATAGGGAAGATTTACTATCAACAACATTGGAAAATTATGTAAAATAAAGCTTGACTTGTATTGCTTTTTAGGCTTATATTATAGTATTAAGAAAAGGAAAAAAAATGATTAATGGAATTAAACCAGATTATATAAAAACAAAAGATTATGAATCGGCTATGGAAGCATTTCTTGAAACCGTCAGGGCTAATCACCTTAAACGGGCCGGATTTCATAAACCTGATTATTCAGTAAAAAAAGGCCGTAGATTTGACAAGGTAATATCTGAGAATAGCGTATATTGTTTTGTCGAAAAGGATACTGGTAATATATATAAGCCGGCATCATGGCGGGCGCCCTATCTAAAAGGTGAGAATGCTATTAGGGCATCGATATATAATAAAAAAACTTATGAAAAAGCTGGGCCCTATGGGGGATGGTTGTATATAATATAATGGGAGAGCCGATTTCATATGAGATCAATGTGAGTTAGCCTGCATTAGCGCAGAGTCTCTCACTATAAATAAGAGACGGCAATATGCGGTTTCGTTTTTTGGTGATTTTTCCGAACGGTCTAAATAAAAAAATCATCAAAGATTAGAGAGTGTTGTACGATACCATAGATGCACAAGTTAAAAAGTTTTCGTTTGATATAAATCTTATTAATTTATCTAAGTCACTCATCAACACTCTCTCCACAATTAAAATGGTTACATTAAGCCAATGCGGACTTCCTTCCTTTCACCGCATTGGCGTCCAGGGCGGTAGTGTTTTAGGACTCCTTTCACTACCGCCCATTTTATTTAAAAAAAGTGAAAATAAAGCTTGACTTGTATTACTTTTTCGCCGTATGATCAAGTAGTGATTTTGAGGAAGAAATCAACAATTCGAAACAACAAAAGGAGTTATAATATATGAGTAAAAAAATGATTCTCCCCGATGTTATATGTGAAGTCGTAAAATCTGGTAATAGATATAATGCGCTTGATACAGATGGTAATAAATACACATCTGAAATAACTTGGGGATGTAGAAAAAATGCCCATAAGGGTGGATATCTAATTGGTAGGTTTCCATCGAAAAATGGCAAAACAGGATCTTCGTGGCGGAGATGTACTGATAAGGTATTAGCCGCTGTAAATGAATCAATACCGGTTACCGGTGATGTGATTGATGAGAATGTATTAGTTGATGTACCTACAGATCATTCTGAAATGTTAAATTTTATTCATTCATCTTATTCACTCAAACCTCGTGGTTTAGTTATGAATGAATTAAAATGGAAGTATCTTGTAAGGTCAGCGGTACGTGGTAAAAATATAATGATGACTGGACCTTCAGGTTGTGGTAAGACGATGGCAGCTAAATCATTAGTTAACGCATTAGATAGACCTGACTTCTATTTCAATTTGGGAGCAACCCAGGATCCCCGATCTACATTAATCGGTAACGTGCATTTCAATGAAGGCACTGGAACTTTTTTGTCGGAAGCCTTATTTGTAAAGGCTATTTCAACACCAAATGCGGTGATACTATTAGATGAGTTAAGTAGGGCTCACCCAGATGCGTGGAATATTCTTATGACAGTATTGGATTACGGACAGCGTTATCTAAGGTTGGATGAGAAAGAAAATCAGGCAACCATAAAAGTAGCTCCTGGCGTTACCTTTGTAGCAACCGCTAATATCGGTAATGAATATACTTCAACTAGGGTAATGGATAAAGCCTTGATGGATCGTTTTACTATAGTAGAGATGGATGTATTATCAGAAGACGAAGAAAAAGATCTTCTATCATATATGTTTCCTCACGTTAACTCAGATACTATTAGTAACGTATCCAAGATAGCGGCACTAACAAGAGCGGAATCCAGAAACAATTCAGCTAGAATCCCTAGTGGTATTAGTACAAGGACAACGGTTGAGTTATGTGGGTTACTATATGATGGCTTCTCATTAGCAGAAAGCGCTGAGGTTAGTATCTATCCACAATATGATAACACCGGTGGTGGAGATAGTGAAAGAACATTTGTGAAGCAAATTGTCCAAAAATTTTGTGACGATGGAACTTCCGATGACCTCTTTAATGAAGAAGAAACTGAAGTAGCTACCGAAGTCTAATTTAAGACGGCAAACATAGTCTATAACGAAGGATCTCATCGTAGTGGTGGGATTCTTTGCGTACAACAAGAAATCATCATATACTTGAGTTAACTCGGATCTTCGACAAAATAAGGGTTAACTCGGATCTTCTATATAATAAGGGGGCGATGCTGATCTTCATTTGGTTTTTCGATCTGATTAAAGTATTACTTTAAGGCGTCTGACTGGTCCGCGCCTTGATGACTGATCTTAGCCTATATAAATTAACATGCATTAATAGAATTTAACATATACATCATATCACTGTACGATAATACACAATATAAAGAAATTAATTTATATAATTAATTATACTTATATACATGAATAAATTAAAATTAATAATGAAGAAGATATAATGCCCACAAATTGCGAAGAAACGACAGATTGGTATGGCCCGTATTGGGAAGATTTAGTTGATAGTTATGAATGTCCACCAGCACCACCGATGGCAATTGTGACAGACACAATAAATTTATATCCAAACTGGAATCTGATATCGTTTGACGTATCGATGCAAAATGCAGCTCCTGAGGATGTTTTCGCTGATTTGATTGCTGATAACAACTTGGTGTACGTAACCGGTTATGATGAAGGGTCTTCTTATTATGACCCCGCCAATGACATTTGGTGGAGTACTCTTACTCAAATTCGTGATGGGTTTGGGTACTGGGTGAAGACTGCACCAGGTGTGTCAGACACCGTGAGTGGTACAGGAACACCTCTTACGCTGATGAACCAAACGTTCGACTTTAAACCGGGTTGGAATCAAATCGCATATTGGCCCTCCGTCAGCATGACGCCTGAAGTGGCGTTTCAAGAATTGATCAATCAGGACCTTGTAATTTGGGTCACTGGATTTACATGGCCAGCTGGAGCTCATTTCTTTGAACCGGGTGGAATTCTAAACACTTTGGGAATCCTGGAGAACGGCTATGGATACTGGGTGAAAATGACTGATAGCTTTGATGGTTTTCAATATCCAGTTTCCGGAAGGAGTTCATCACATAGAAAGGAAATGATTCAATTGACTATAAATTCTGATATCAAAATAACAAATACGTACATGTTTATCAATGGCACTGTTTCCTGCATGGGCTTTGAATGTAAAAATGGAACCAAAGTCGATGTACTCACTGACACCGGATTACTAGTGGGAGAACTTCTTATAACAAAAAATGGATTGTTACAAACAGGTGCAATCTATGGAGATGATCCAATAACCGAAAACATAGATGGAGCACAAATGGGTCAATCTCTCAAATTTGTTTATAATGATATAACTGCTCAATCTAAAGAAATTTTGTTTAATGGAAATATGGAAGTGAAAAAAATAAAATTACAATTTGATTCAAATCAACAAAGTCAAGTAAAATTAATTTCATGAATAAATTAAAATTAATGATCGAAATGTCGAAGTGGCCTAGGGCCTGGATAGACTTGAGACTCTACACGGCTTATGGATCGGCATATTGGTTCTACATCATCAGACACCCATTGGTGTTTATAAGAGATTTCTCGAAATATCTACAGTGGTGTATTGATTTTGATCAACATAGATAAGGGGACGAGAGAGAAGTTATTAATAGTATTGATGTGTTGGATATTAGCTATGTCATTTATATATAAAATACCTAAATTGTTAAAGGTTTGGAATACCACTAAGGTATCGAAGAAGTATTAATAGTATTATTATATAGGTTTTATGTATATGCAACCATCCCAAAAAAAATTACAAAAAAATTTTTTATCATATATTAATTAACTATATTTATACATATGAGTAGAAATAAAACATTGTTAGGCAGAAGCGCGATAGGATCTCCTACATTGGTACAATCACAAACTCGACATGGGCAAAGGGGAAGTCGTAGAGAACAATACCAGTATATAAAATGTCCTACGGGATATCAATGGAATGGAAATAAATGTGTGCAACAGCTTGGTGATCATCTTAAAGTTGTTCCGAAAAATCTGCAGACTCGAAGTGATATCGACCCCTATTCAGGCATTCAATTAATGACAGATGAATTTAATCCTGGTGTCGCTACTGGGAATGGATTTCATGTAATTGATGTCGACGCAAATAGACTTCTAGTAGGTGGTGATAAAGACTTATGGATATTGAATATAGATTCAGGGGAGTGGAATAAAATATATGACCAATCAGAAGAATGGTTAGGTACACCCTGGCAATGGGAAATGGCAGGGGATTGGATTATATGGTTATCTAAACATGATATTAATGATCCCGGAGGGCAGGAATGGGATTTCGAAAATATGGGAAAGATATTTGTAAAAAATATTGTCACCGGCATAGCCACAGAAATTTTTAATTTACAAGATTTATGCGATACAAATTATAACAACTGTTCAGTGATGACTCGACCAAATATGTTAAGTATATCAGAATTAGGATATGCCGCTATTTCAATCAAAAAGTATTGTGAATACGATCCACCTAATTCAGATTGCCAATAGCCAAATTGTGCAGAAGTTATATTATTTGATTTAAATCAACAGACTCAAGAAATAATCCAGGATGGTATAGATTGCGGTAGTGAAACGTGGGGAGGTCCGGACGTTTATATGAAAGGTGATAAAATAATCATGGGAAACCATGATGGTTATCCGGAGGTATTGTATTTTTACGATATATCATTATCAGAAATAACAAATATAGTTGATGTTAGTTCATTGTGTTCAGGATGCGGTACTTTTTTTAAATTATTTGATTATGATTTTGAAACAAATAGGATGTTATTTAGAAATTATTTATATGAAGATGCACTATATAGAGTGTATGATTTTAACACTAATCAAATCATAGTAGAAATAGGTGCTCAAGAAATTTCTGAAGGTGGTGGTCGTACATTTCATGGTAATGATGACCAATATGAAAAAATTAATACAAACAACGATCGAGACAATTGGATTATATGGATGTGGGGCGGAACACACGGAAATAGCCTTTTGGGAAGACTCGGGAGAATACAAGGAGATCTTGTCTATATAGGACAAAGAATGTATGACAATTGGACCGTATTCACTGGGCTGATAGTTCAGTATGATATCGCGACAGAACAATTACAGGTTATAAATAGTTATTACGAAGATGCGATGGGTGAAGCACGTGATTGGAACGTAGAAGGCGATTTATGTTGTTGGGTTGAGCGGACTGAAGTTGAAAATATTTATTGCTTCCGACCTACTGCTCCATTCGAAGGTCCATGTCCAGAACATATTGTATGCCCGTCTGGACAGCAATGGGATGAATTGACATGTAGTTGTGTTGATATGTTTGGAGTATAGAAGCATATAATTATAATCCAAATGCTATATTAGTAATTATACTAATCAAAGGTGTGATTAGCAACACCAATAAATTTTGTATATAGATATATAATCAACTTATGTATTAACAATATATTTATATATGACAACAGGAGATAAGAAATGTACGGTATGATAAATAAAGCTATTAGGACATTAGTAATCAGAGAAGCTGGTGAGGATGTTTGGAATACGGTTTTAGAAACTTCTGGTATAGACGAAGATGTTTATGAGGATTTAGAAACACACGATGACTCTATAACATTTACATTAGTAGGAGCTGTTTCAGAAACATTAGATTTACCACCAGGTGATGTACTTGAGATGTTTGGTGTCTATTGGTCTACTGATGTTGCACCTAAAGCGTATGGTGAATACTTTGGTAGATATATAAAATTTTGGGATAACCCAGCATATGATTTTAAATTAGGTTTAAACTATCAATTCAAATGGTAAAACCGGAGAATATAAATGGAAGAGGTTCAGCAATTA
>NZEE01000084.1 GCA_002688965.1 archaeon
CTGAGAATATGGGAATTACAATATAACTCATATGTTAATATATAACCTTTTTAGTATATGAAACAACTATTTTTTATTTATTCATGGGCAGGGCAACACAACCAATCATTAGGATTAGATATACCTCTACTTTGTAATATAGAATTCTCACACATACCCACTTCACATTTACGCGTAGCAGCATCAACCCAAGTTTTAGTATCTTGACACGCATAAACCTTACTTATCCATACTTTTGTTTCACATGTAGTTTTTTGATTTGGATTTCCCGTTGAACCATCCCAATATATCCAATTCCCCTGTCCCATTTGTAATGAATGACTCTCTGAACTCTGGGGATCTCGACCACTAATCCAACCTTGATCCTCTACACTTTCACAAAGCTGTTGTATTTGAGGAACAGGGCCACAAGAACTTGGATTACCATCAATTGTTTTACAAAGTGTAGTTCCCCAATCACAACCATCATCAGAACTAGCCTCTGGATGATAATTACAAGGCATCATCTGTATATTAGTTTCTGGAATAAACATAGCTTCTGTTTTACAACCGGCTGAAGTATCCTGAATATCCACCTGTGGCGTTGATGATTTATCAAAGCCATGAGTTTGTCTTCCCGGGAACTTTTCATCTGGTGTATATGGTGGTGGCTCTTCCCAATCAGCCTCCTTCTGCCACATTTCTTCTCCACGAATTTCAGCTTCTTCATCAGATGTAGCAAATTCATCTTCAGGTTCAAGAGGAACATTAGGTCGCATAGGTGGTGGTTGATCCCACTCTCCAAATTCATCCATTTTAGTATCTTCAATTGTTATATCTTCATCAAAAAATTCATCTTCAGAAGCCACAGGAACTGATGGATGTTCTGGGCGATTTTTGCATAAATTACCATCATCATGAGTTGCTTGAGGATCATAATTATCCATTGTAGGATCCATACACCCCCATTTAAATTCTGGAATTTTATGTTCCGGTTCCTGTACTTCCTGTATGTTATCTAGATAGGTTCCAGCAGATGATGATTTACCCCCCTTACGAATAGCACGAGGAGTAATATTTAATTCTTTTTCTAGAACTTTTTCAGCTGTTTCTTTAATCTTTTTATCTGTACTCCCACCATCAATATTGCTAGGTGGTGCGCCTCCTGAAGAAGCTTCAGTAAATTTCTGTACATTTATATCATGTTCTTTTTTAGAAACGCCGCCTAAAGATTTATTATCACCATCACGTAATGGTGATGGATCACCAGTACCAGTATCTTCAGATATGGATGCTGGTGGGGATACTGTGCTTAATCCAAATAATTTATCTATAGGACGCCAAGCAATTTCATTTGCAGGATTAATAGGAGAAATTGTCCATAGTCCATCTCGTCCAATAACTATATAAAATTTTGTTCTTACAGCCCAATTTGAAATTAAAGGTAAACATCCATAACCACGACCATATTCTGATTCAAGATTTCTTTCCTTATCAACACCCCATATTGATTTTAATTTTACTTTTGGCTGCCGTGATGTTGTGGAAAGATTATCATATAGAGCCTGAAGATCTTTCATAGCTTCTTCCACATATTCTGGTTTTTCATATTTTCCATCCTTCCCATATATTACTGGTAGTGGAAGATCTTTAACTACACCCTTTTCTTTATCTGTATCATATAAAAAATCAAGATTAGCATTCAAACCCCAAATAACAGTTCCAAATTCTTTCCCCACACCTACATTCGATACATCAACTACTACACACTCATATACGATTTGAATATTAAGTGGAGTATCACCATTTTTCCCAGAATTTAGTATTATTGGTTTTAAATCTCCAAACATTTGAAGATATGGATCAAAATTTGGAAATTTATATGTACTGAGATAATTTTTATCTATCCTATAAGTTGCATTATTTTCTCCCTCCCCAACTTCCGTAGCAACTCTCATCTGAGTTGTAAAAGATGTAGTCCACGTATCTCCAATTTCGTGAGATACTTTCATTATTTGAAAATAAGCATTATTACGATAATTTTCCGGTAAATAATTAATTGCAATTAAATTTCCAGGAAAGAATCCGGATATACCATATATAGTCAAATTTGCTTCAATTTGAATTAATGGTGCTATTTTTTCTATCTGCCCTTCCAACCCAATAGCCTTCCAATATGCATCCAGATTAGGAACTTTGGTATAAGTACTTCTAAGTAAAGTTAAAATATTTACAGGACCACCTTCAGCCTCCTCTTCTGAGGGATGCCATTCCCCCAGGATAAGCTTACCAGCTCCTTCCAACCCTGCCTTCGCCGTATGTTTGATTTCTGGGGCATTGTCTCTGACCGCCACCGCCCAAGGGCCCAAAAGATAGGGAAAATATGATTTTACTGTATCAGTAAACTTAACTACTATATCCCCTGCCTTCTCCAAAAAACTTTGATCTGCTTTTACTGGTGGGGCCATTTCTTCCAGATACTTCTGCATTTCGAGGGTCTCTTCTGTAGTTGGTGCGTCACTGGCGCCGGCGATCTTATATAATTCTTCAAGTCGTGCTCTGAAATTGCCATCAAAACTGCTCATGGTGGATGTCTCTAGTATATTGGCGCCCATACCAATGCTACCCTTCATTTGTTGCTGATAAATTTCCGTCCCCACGAAATTTGACAAACCACCCATAAGTTTTTCGTTGAATCTAGTAGTCGGCTGTAATCCGGCAGCTGGTTCATATTTTATAAATTTATTAGCCAAATTTTCTACATCACCATTTCCTTTATTTACCCCTTTTTTTTGGTTCATTATTTCAAATGAGGTAAAACTTTTTACTAATTCCAACACTGATGAATTTTGTATATTATTCAATCCTTTCATATTATTAACACCAGATGACTGAATTGCTAATATATTTCCTAAACCCTGTTTTGGCATTGAAAAAGATAAAGCATATTCCTTAACAATTGTACCTTTACTATATGGACTAAATAATAATAATTTTTTAATAAACTCCTCAGGTGTTTCCCAATTTTCAGGAGTTTTGCTTCTTCCTAAGAAATTCTTATCAACAAAAGATACAGTATGATTACTAATACTATCGGATGCTATATCTAAATCAATAATATTATCAGTAACATTTTTAATTGTCTTTAGTATATGTTTTATAATACCACTTATATCCTGAGAATCACTAATAGCATCTTTTATTAATTGAATTGATATAAATAATTCTCGTAATGGTATTTTTTCTTCTCTCTTATCCTCATCTTCCCATTCACCATACTTAGGATCATCTATAATTTCATCACCGTTATATCTATCTGGAACCATTCCATTATATATACTATAAGTTTTTCCATCCCAGTTAGCATCCCCTTTACCCCAATGTTCTGGGTACATAATATGCTTAATGAGTTTTCCAGCTTTTTTCGGCGCTGACAACTGATCGTTCATTCTGTTTACCAACGTCCGATCCCAAGTTGCAAATGAATTTTTTGAATTATATTTTGAAAATAATTTTTTAAAATCATTTTCTGCAGCATCTTTACTGACATTTGATAAATCATTTACATTATCACTAAACCCAAATTCAATATTTAAAAAATTATCCTCCAACCACCCAAAACTAACATAGATGTCATTACTGTTGTTCCGAAAACATATCCCTAACTCAGAAGCTTTTTGTGCCTCCACATCGTAATGGAAACCTGGACGTTTGGTTGATATATGCAAAACGTTTTCCATTGCATGCTTTATGCTTTCCTTAATTTGTTCTGCCGTCTCAGCATTTTTCCCATGCTGTCTCGCTAAATAATAATATACAGGATTACAAGTACGACCCGAAGCAGCTAACGCTAGTATGGTTAAATCTAATTTATTAGTAATCTTATCTTTAAAATCATCATCAACTACAGCACTCAAAATCGCTGTATTTCTGGATACTATCTCAATACTACAATCAAATCCACCATCATCTCTATTTTTAGCGTCATAATTTGTAACATAACCAAATGATGTCTCCAAATCACCTTTTGATAAAGTAACATATCCTGTTGGTCCATATAATTTATTATATATTTCATTTGGATCTTCTAATAATGTTTCTGGATTATATAACTTTGCAGTATCCCAACCAAAATCTATAAATACATGAGCACCTGGTTTTAAAAAATATCTTAAATAAATTCTTTCAAAATCACTAAAATTATGAACAATAAAATTAACAGTAGTTTTCTTTATTACACCTAAAGGGCCGTCAGTTTCAGATGATATCGAAGTTATACCGGCAGGTGGTTTTAAAAACTTATTCATATCTGTTTCTTGTTCGCCTGGCATAATACCAGCCAAATTAGGATTAGCCTGATGCCATGTAGATGAATTTCGGAATGTTGATTGATTCGGACCAATAGGTAAGGTATTTAATTTATGATTTCCAACTTCATAAATTCTTCTCGCATTAATATTTAATGCACTCCACTTATGCTCTTCAAATTTATTTTTTTGTCCTGGAATTTGTTTTAAAAAATTATCTGCCATCTCCTCTACCGTCTTTTTATCATTATTCCACTTCGCTATTTCCTCATCACCATCTATTATTTTAGGAGTACCATCCGCACCATATACAGGCATATCCTCAAATATTTTTACAGCAGTCCACATTCGAGCTATTGGTGTACGGGAGGATAAATCAGCTAAAATGTCTTTGGGAGCTCTACCAACACCACCATCTGGAAAATTGCGAACATAACTACTTGGTGCACCATACTTATCTGTAACATTTTGGACAGCCTCACCAAAATCAGAAGACTTAGCAAGTTCTTGTCTTAAAGCTATCTTTTGTTTTAACCAATCAAAAACATCACCACCAAATACTTTATTTTTTATATTTTGTGCCATAACCTATTATTTTATATTCCTATAGCATATTGAATCGATGCTGGTATCCTTAAAGAAATTCCTGCTGGGAGATGTATAAAAGTTAAATTATTAGCTTTTGCTATATACCACCACAAATTAACATCACTATAAAATTGTTGAGCTAATAAATCTAATCTATCTCCAGTTTGAGTTATAACCCAAATATCGGTATCTGATTCTGGTATACTACTATAAATAGTAGTACCATTAGATGTAATATTATAGACTTGTGGATTTGCTAGTCCACGAGTAACTAAACTTGTTTTAATTTTTGTATGTTCATATCTAGACATTTAATTTCTCTTTTTAATTACTATTATTTAAAAAACCTTCCTAAGTAGTTGGCAAATTATCTAAAAAATTGTTAAATCCAGTAACACTCTTATCCCACAATGTTTTAGATGCATCTACAACCCCACCATAGGCAGTAGAAGTTTCAGGCGCACTCATCTTGCCAGAACTATTTATTCCATAAAAGCTACTCCCTTTAAGTGAGTTTGCAAAATTTAAACTTGGAACTTCCGAGTGTACTACTTGAAATCCAATATTCACAGTTATATATTTAGGAACTCTTTTTCCTTGTTGAATTTCCCAAGGTGATTCATCTGGAAAATTATATGATAAACTTTTTATAAACCCTGTCATCTCTGAAGCAGTTGTACCTGGTTTAGATCCAAACAATTCACCTAATCTAAATTTAGTTAATGGTGGTTTCATTCTTAATTTATCTCCAATTTTTCCAACTGTAATTTTTGTTATAATTTCACCATCGGCGTCTGTAAATGTAACTTCCTCACTTTCTTTATATTGAGGATAACATAAAGAAGTTAATCTCTCCATCTTCTTATAAATTGCATTTAATTCATCCTTTGTTTGTGCAAATAATTTCAAAGTAAAATTAAGTTCTCTTTCAGCATTTACATAAGAATAAACAGGTTCACTTCTTCCAATATAATTTGTTGAACTCCAATTTGGTGATAAAGTTTCTGATAATCCATCTATGTACGCTCTAAAATATAGAGTTTTATTATCTCTTAAATCTTTAAAATAAAATGGCATTCCTATTTTTGAAGATTCTGCGGTAAAACCATCTGGAAAAATATCTATTCCTAAAGCACTTTCAATACCACTTTTAATTGGATCACCTTTCAGTTCATTTTTACCCCAATCTATAGCCTTATCTAACCACCCTATTCCTAAATCACTACTATCTTTCTCTGTATTAGGAGAAGAAACTGGCGAAACTTGCAAAGTCATTATATCACCTTTACCTAAACCGCCAAGTGGAGCATTAGTACCCATAGAATTTTGCATATTATTTATTGAATCAATTCCTGATTCGTATGTGATTCCAGCTGGATCTATGGCTTGAGATCCAAGTCCAAGTAAACTTGCACCATAATTAATACCTCTCTCTAATAAATCTATAGGTCTAAATGCTAATGGTTTATGGGCTGCATCACGTTCTGCATATGTTTTTGACTTACCCTGACCCATAATATCCATACTAGTAAAAAGTGATGATAAATCAAAAGAAGTTCCAGCTCTAGCATCTAACCATTCTGTATAAGTAGTTGGCATTGCAAGATCTACTAAACCACCCCACAATCCAGTATCTCTTGTAAAATTAATTATTGGAGTACCAAGTCCTTCTGCTGGAGTAGCCACATTTAACATTGTAGAAGCTGGATCATATAAAGATTTGTAATTTTGGAATGATCCCATAAGTTCTTGATTAATAATAAATGTTCTACCTGCATTTGAAGATAAAAATTTACCTATTCTCTGTACATCAAGTGATAATCTACTTATTGGAAGATATTGATCTGTCCATCTTGATTCATCACTTCCTATATCAAAAGTTACATATGGTTCTGTATTAGTTCCTAAAGATAGTGTTTCATCAAGATTAAATATATCAAGAAAAGATGTAGCTTTATCAAAAATAGGAGACTGCCCAGCCACTCTATTCCCAGTAACATTCCAAAGATTACTATTAAGATCAAATCTACCTGCCGCATCAATATTAGATCCAAATTGAGATGGACCAATATATTTATTATCAACATTAACAGTATGGTCTTTATTATATAAAATATTAAATTGTTTTGATGGTAGTCCACCTTTATTAGAACCTTTTGATGGGTCAATATTTTCAACTCCACTTTGAATTTTATAATATCCAGGTCTGGTTGATTCTAAAAGTGCATTTATATCAAATTCATCAGATAAAGTTATAAAATTTCTTGAATGCTTACTATCAAAATAATCAGTTGATGGATTCCATGTACGACCCAAACCATCATCTTCTATACCCTCTATTAATGTAGAAGAATTTTGATCTAAACCAATTGTAAATGTATCACCAAAATGTGTTACTTGTTCACTACCAATTACATCAGTAAATGTTATATTTGTATTACCAGCCCCATAATGTGGAGGTCTAATGTGAGTTCCAGTAGATACATCAACATATTCAGAATTTCCAACTCCATCTCCTATATTATATGGCATTGAATATTTAGTAAATCCTGAAACTGCTGGATCTACAGTAGAATAATAAGAATTTACACCAGTCATAAAATCAACTGGACCTTTAAATGTATCATTACCAGTTCCAGTCAAGGCATTTGTTGTATGAATACTATCTTGATATGTAAAACCGTCTGGTGAATTAGGAGTTTCAGTTGGTATACTCCAAGTAGTACCATCCGGTGGTATAAGATTTGTATATGACCAAGTTTCACTAAATATATTATCTATTGCATTTGTTGTATGAATACTGTCATAATAAGTATTCGGATTTGTCCAAGTTGTATCACTACCAATAGGTAAATCCGAATCAAATATATAATTAGAACCTAAAAATGTTATTGACGCATTTAATGAAGATTGATTACCAAATGGATGAGTTGGTCTAGTATGAGTTCCAGTTAAAATATCTATAAATTTAGAATTTCCAGCTACACCATCACCAAATGTATAACCACCAGTATTAAAATCATTGGTAAATCCTGGAATTCCAGAAGGTGATACCTCTGGATTCACTTCAGTATAATATGAATTTAATCCAGTCATAAAATCAACAGGACCTGGAAAAGATATATTTCTAAAAAATTGTACATATGGTCCATGAGTCTTGCTATGAATGGCTGGAAATTCACCAAATGGAAAAAAGATTGATTTTCCCACACCAGACCCAAATGCATATCCTGGAGGGAAATCACTATTACCAACATTAAGTGTAAATCCCGATGTAAGATCGTGGGCATGAATAGGATAATATGAATTCTCCCCACTCATAAAATTAACAGGCATAGTATCTACTGAATACATTGAAGTACCAGAGGTTAAATCACCACCAGCTACTAATGCACCAAAATCTCCGCCACCACCATCAGGAACATTATCAACACCAATGTAATTACTTGGATTATTAACATCTTGATATCGAGTTAAAGTATCATATAAATTAGAATACTCACCAATAGATACACCTTCACCATATAAACTATTATTTGTAAATGTCATATTTGGAGATGCACCACCAACTCCTGTAAAAAGACTTGCCGGTGATTGATAGTTTTGATTTGCAGTAAATCCTGGCGATTTTTCATTACCCATATAATCAACTTCTTGTGGTTCAGTTTGAATAGAATATTGACTAACCATTGTTGTTACATCAGTTTGAAGATTAGAAGAAACATCTTCTACACTTTTCTCTGTAGCTTCAACAAATGATTTTATGTTTGAAAACGCACTTTTTAAATTTTCAAGGCCCAACTTTTATCTCCTTAACCAAATAACCCGCTTTTAATTTTAGTTTCTTTGGGTACTTTACCAGCAAACTCTATTATATATTGACCTTTTGATCCTGGATTTCCACCAAAACCTTTTACTAACTTTTGTAATTCTATTGTAACAGGTGCCATAGCATCTTCTAACATTTTAGAAAGTTTTTCAATTGGTATTACTGCTTCATTTGGATGTACATTCATTAACCCTTCTTCTGTAGTAATTGCACCCTCATGTGCTGTTGCTATTTCAGAACCAGTAGCCATCCCTACTCCTGTCTTCATTCTATTCCAAGATTTACCTGGATCATATGAAAATCCTTGACCAGCTATAAGTCTCAACAAGGTATTAATTCCAGAAATTTCTAACAATACATCTAACGCTCCTATTAAACCATTAATAAGAACTAGGATAACATTTAAAGCAGGACCTAATCCATTTACCAATATAGCACCCATAGATTTAAACATTCCTGTCATTTGTGTTAAGGTTGATATTCCACCCGCACCAATTAATTCATCAAATCCTGGTTGTCC
>NZEE01000085.1 GCA_002688965.1 archaeon
AATAATGTTACTTTTGTAATATATATAAAATATAAACTATGGAAAGTAAATATAAACTCTACCAGGGAGATACTAAAAAAATAATTTCAGAATTAATAGAACGAGAAGAATTAGTCGATATGATTTTCACTTCTCCACCTTATTATGCATTTAGAAAAAACTATAGTGGTAATGGAGATGGAGAAGTAGGAGCTATTCATGTCGATGATTATGCTGATTGGTTTTTAGAATTCACTGAAAAATTCTTACAGATATTAAAACCTAATGGTAGTTTTTTCTTAAATATTAATGAAAAAATAGATAACGGAGTAATACATCCCGTTTTAGATGAATTAAAATATAAAATGAGTAAACAAGGGTGGTATTTAGTAGCAAAACCATATATTTGGTTTAAAAAACAATGTATGCCTACTAATTGTAAATATAGAGCAATAGATCGATATGAATACGTTTTTCATTTCTCCAATTCAACTAAACCTAAATTCAGAGCGGAAAATTGTCGAGTTCCTCATTCTGCAGTTACTAAAAGAAGAATGAAACGACCTGTCCCCACTATTAATTCTCGAGATGGAGTTTATGAACATACCACCCTTAAATTAAATAAAGATGGAGCACTACCACATAATGTAGTAATAACGGCAGCAGAATCCAACCCTAGTGTTTTACACCCCGCACCATTTCATGTAGAATTAGCTGAATGGTTTATTAAAATAGGGAGTGATGTGGGGGATACTGTTTTAGACCCCTTTGCTGGATCATCCACCACTGGAGTGGCAGCACTTAATAATAAAAGAAATTATGTTGGTATTGATTTAGTAGATTTTAATATTAACTTTGGGGAAAAGAGAATCAATCACTTTATGAAAACAGGAGAATGTTATATACCAAAAAATAAATTAGAAACATATGGGATTGATGTTAATTATTATAAAGTAAAAGGAAAACATATTAATAACCCTTAAAATTATGATACCATCCGCACCTAAATTTAGAAAAATAATTCTTTTATTAAAAGATAAAAATAGTAAAGATAAAGATATAGTACCTACTGTTAGAATTGAGCATGAAGATTGTGCTATGATAATAACAGGAAATTATGTTATTATAACTGAAGAAGAAAATAATAATAATATTGACACCCCTTCTAGTATTAAGGGTAAAATTTATGATATAAGAGAATTAGACTCATATAAACTTTTTAAAGATTAATTATGATTTTAAATAAACATGAAGAAAACGGATCAATAGAAAATATTTATAACTCCAGTAATATTTTAGCTTCCAAATATATCATTGCAACTAAAAAACTCGCAATTATATTTAAAGGGGGTAGACAATATTTATATCATGATGTTAAAAGAGAAGATTATAATATTTTTGAGAATTCGGAGAGTCAAGGAAAAGTATTAAATACCACCATCAAAAAATATAAATCAGAAAAAATTGAAGAGGTGGTAAATGTTACACCCTTGTTAGAACAAATTTCTATACTGAAAGCTAATGGGTAAAATAGATAAGACATACAACAATTTATTAGAAAAAATTTTAAAAAATGGAAAAGAAAAAAATGATCGAACGGATACGGGTACTATATCTTTATTTGGGGAACAAATTAAACATAAAATGCAAGACGGATTCCCTATACTTACCACCAAAAAAATACACACAAAATCAGTCATACACGAACTCCTCTGGTTTCTCAAGGGAGACACCAATGTGGAATATCTCCAGAATAATGGTGTAACCATATGGGATGAATGGTGTGACGAAAATGGTGACCTAGGACCCATTTATGGAAAACAATGGACAAATTGGGGAGGGTGGTTTGGAGAAAGCCACGGAAATTCTGACGGTACATTAGGTGTTCATTTTAAAGGTATCAATCAAATACAACAGTGCATAGATCTATTAAGAAGTGATCCTGACTCTAGAAGGATAATGGTCAATGCGTGGAATGTAGGTGACTTAAAGGATATGAAATTACCCCCTTGCCACTATGGATTTCAATTATATAGTAGGAAACTCACTTTAGATGAAAGGGCAAGATATTATGAAACAAATTTTAAAGGTTTTTTAGGTGAGGATAAAACACATAGTAAGTTAGATTACTTAAGAATGCCTAGTCGAGAAATATCTCTTATGTGGAATCAACGATCTGTAGATACTTTTCTTGGTTTACCTTTTAATATTGCTTGTTATGGATTTCTTTTACATATGTTTGCACAACAAGTGAATATGATACCTGGAGAATTAATTGGTAATCTAGGAGATGTTCATATCTATAATACACATATAAAATATGTAGAAGAACAAGTTATTAGAGATATAGATAAAGACTCTCCATACTTAAAATTAAAAAAGTCAGAGAGTATTTTTGATTACGCTTATGATGACTTTGAAATTTTAAATTACGACTCTTATCCTAACTGGAAAAACGTTCCTATATCGGTTTAATTATTTTATCTCTCCTTTATCTTTAATTTATCAATTACGGCAATATTTATATTAAAAATACATATGCGCATTCATAAATTAAAAGAACAAGAAGTAGGGGATATAATAGAAAAAGAAAATATTGATCTTTCTTCTTTTAAAATTAAGGACCAATTAAATCCAAAAATTTTTAATGAGGATAAAGTGATGAAGGAAGAAGTGCGTACTCGTTTATTAATGATATCAGATGATTTTTTTGAAACATTAGATATTGGATGGGTAGACATTGATGATATAATTTTAACTGGAAGTTTAGCTAATTATAACTGGTCTAAATTTTCAGATGTAGATATTCATATTTTATTAAAGTATGAAGATGTTGACGATAATATAGATTTAGTTAGAGAATACTTTATGTCAAAAAAGGCTTTATGGAATGACAAACATAATATAACTATAAAAGGTTATGATGTAGAACTTTATGTACAAGATACTAATGAATCTCATGTTTCTAGTGGGGTTTATTCTGTTTTATGGGGAGGATGGGTTGTTGAACCTCAAAGAGAATCAAAAGAAATAGATGCTAAAAAAGTTAGTCAGAAAGCTAATAATATCATAGAATCAATTATGCAAATCTATGAAAGATATAAGAAGGGGGAATATGATAAAGTAATTAGAAGTATCCAAACCCTTAAAGAAAAAATTAAAAAAATGAGGCAATCAGGATTAGATAGAGAAGGGGAATATTCATTTGAAAATATTGCATTTAAAGTATTAAGAAGAATGGAGTATTTGGATAAATTAAGTGAGATAGAAACCAGGGCATATGATAACTCATTAACATTGGTGGAATCAATTAAATATTTAAAATCATAAACAATGACATATCTAACGGGAGAAAGTAGTGTAGTACATGATTGGACAAAAATAGATTTTGTTAACTTTGTATACAACTCATTTCAATTTAATGGTGTTTTAGGGGGACCAACTCTAGTGGTTAATGGTTCTACTATACTCAAAATAGTGGGAGTGAACATGCAATGTATAATAGATGAAAATACTACATCAATAGATGAAGATTTAATTTTATTAGGGAATCCTAAAACGAAATTTACTGGGTCTTTGAGTGATGTGGGAAGTGATGCATATATCAGTAAATATTCTTTTAATCTTATTGGGGATGATAACCGACAATTTTTTGATTTTGGTATTTTACCCCTTATTAATGGAATGAATAATAGTATGACTGTAAGTGGGTGGGCAAAAATTGAGGGAACTCATGTTGTCAATGGTACCATTATAGAAAATTTTACTAGTGCGGGTGGATTTAGTTTAGGATATGTAAATGCGGGAGATTTATGGAGATTTAGAATTGATACCACTAGTGGTACCCAACTTGTTTTAAGTACCAGTAAACCAAAAGCAGATGATACTGGTAAATGGGTGCAAATTACGGGAGTGTGGGATCAATCTATAACCACTATGAAAATATATCATAATGGAATTTTAGAAAATGAAGTAGTGGGAGCTGGTACATTAAATAATGCAACACAACCATTACGTATTGGTGGTGAAAATCTTAGTCAAGGAGAGATGAAAGGTCTCTTAAATAATATAGTAATATGGAATACGGCATTAACAGATGAAGAGGTATTAGATAATTTTGGCAATGGGGTCCCATATAATGTTTTATCGGAGGGACCAAAAATAAATAATATTTTATTTTGGAGTAAAGTGGGGGATGACTCAACTTGGAATGGAAGTAACGCATGGACTATTAGAGATGAAGTAACTGGTGTGGGGGGAATCTCCAGTAGTCCTCCATCAGTACCATTATCGGTGGCCCTAACTTATAGCAGTAGAGTAATTGATGCCCCAGAATAATATATTGAATTTAATATGGATTGTTTTGTGTTTTTTTATTAAATTTGCAATATTTATTATATAAATAAAAGATTATGACATATTTGACCGGCGAAGTTAGTGTAATACACAATGACACTCAAGTAAATTTTAGTGGTTTTGTGTATAGTGCGGTATACTGTAACGCAGCAACTTGTAGTACTACACTGAATGGTACTGTAGTAAACATGGTTGCAGGAGATACCCTAGAGGTTATCGTTAATGGGAATACTACAACTCCTAGCGTTGATATACTATTCTTAGGTAATCCAAAAAAGGTAGGTATGTTTAAAACTGGATTAATATCCGGTGCAACACAGACATTTCCAAATCCGGAAGTATATAGATTTGTAAATATAAAAACAGGACTACCCACCGATGGGTAATAAATTATAGAAAAAAATAAATAAAAAGAAAATGGGAAAATTTATAAATCCAAAAAAATTAAAAGGTCAAGATAAGATAAATAGAATGAAAGACCTAATGGATAAAATGGGTACTCTAACTGAAAGTAAAACTTTATCGGAACTAGAGTTAATCAAAAAAGGACCTAATGGTGTTGTTTATGGTATCATTAGAGAAAATCATAATTATTTTATCAAAACTACGGAAAAAACTTCAGGTACATTTTTATCAGAAGATTTTAATTATGTTGGTGGAGTTAAAAATAAATTTGATGAGCGATATAATTCATATGCAGAAGCAATTAAACATCTTAATATGAAATTTGATATGTTAAATGAGTCATTTGGTATTGAAGAAAATAATAGTATTTTTGAATCGGATGGTATCCCTACAGGTAATGCTAGTGGTATGGCTACAGGATTTGGGTTTGTTGCTGAAGAGGATGATGAAGATGACAAAGAAGAAATTCAAATAATTAGTGATGAGGAAGAAGTTGAAGAACAGAAAAAAGTTATTAAAGTAGATGCGCCCACTCCAGCTCCCGCACCAGTAGAAGATGAGGTAGAGGTTGATGAGTTTGCAGTAGAAGATGATTTTGGTGGTGAGGAAGATTTTGAGGCAGAAGGGGAATTTGAAGAAGAGGGAGAATTTGAAGAAGAAGGAGATGAATACACAAAGAAAATTCAAAAATTAACAGGTAAGGTAACACAATTAATGAGAGATATGGATGAGCCAGATCCAGAATTAGAAAAATATGTTATTAATTCGGTAATTTCCGCCGTTGATTTTGAAGAAATGGATGATGAAGATATAGAAGATATTATTGCAAAAATAGAAGGAGAAGAAGATGAAGATTTTAGTGGAGAAGAAGATGAAGATTTTAGTGGAGAAGAAGATGAAGATTTTGGTGAAGAGGAGTTTGAGTCTGAAGAAGAAATAACTGAAGATTCTGAAGGTGAAGAAACTTATAACTATGGAGAGGATGAAGGTGCTGATGAAAAAAGATTAAAAGATGATGACTTAAGTAAATCTCATAAAGATGCACTTAAAAAAGATATGGAATATGATGAAGATCATGAAGATAGAAGAGAAAAAGGAACTAAATTTCAAGAACAACGAAAAATTTCTAAAACTTTTACCAAAAAACAATTAATGGAATCTTTTTTAAAAAAAAATGCTAATTTAGCTTTAAAAAAAGTTTTAAAAGAAAATAATAGAATTTGTGAAAACTGTATGGGAGGAGGATGTCCTTCATGTGGAGGTACACATTCGGATGAAGAATGGGCACCACTTAATGAATATAGTGATATAGATATGCTAGCAGGAGATGATGTTGGTGTAGTGGAACAAGAAATGGATGTAACAACTGCACTTGCAACTGGACAAGATTATTTACGAGCTACTGGGGATTTAGATAGAGATGGTGATGATATACCTAATAGATTAGATGTAGATAATAATGATGATGGATCATTAGATTTTGAGACATTTAATGATGGAGATGATTTTATAGAAATTGATATTGATGCCATTATGGGAAATGCTCCGGTTAAGGAACCAGACATAAAAGAACCCACTACTAAACCTGGCACTAAACCTCGTAAACCAAGATGGAAAAAAATTCCACGACCAAATGTAGATCCAAGACCTAAAGCTAAAGGTGGAAGAAGAAAATTATCATCACGAAGAAGAGGAATATATAGATAATGAAATTAGTATATATAAATAAAATAGGGCAAAACTGGAAAGGGAATTTAATTTATGAATTCCTTTTTTCTGATGTTCTAAAAAATATAGATGCAGATGGATGGGATTCTTATCCTGCCTCTAATAATCCAGAACCACCTGAAGAAAAATTTATAAAAAAAACAGGTACCCTTATTACCGAAATTAAATTAGATATAATACAAGAATCTGATTCCTTTGCTATGTGGGACGCAGTTGATGGTATTATTGCTTTGGCGTGGGAAAATCTTGACGGATATGATGAATATCCTAATAGTAGATTATTTTTTACTTTTGGTGAAGATATAAAATCAGTA
>NZEE01000086.1 GCA_002688965.1 archaeon
ATAGATATAGAAATGATATCAGAATGATAAAGGGGTTAGTGGGACTACCCACACAGGAACTGTGAGAAAAGATACACCAGAAAGAAAGAAATCTTGGGGAACGAAGTATTAATGTTAGAATTTATAATCATCCTTTTTTGGACTACCCTTTTGATAGGGTCAGTTGCAGTAATTGTTGATTATTATGATAGAAAGAAAACTTGGGGAACGAAATGCTAAGGGAACGGTCTACTAAATGGGGTATATAAAATACTATGAACAAACAAAATATATTCTTAATTTCAAATAGTCAAAATAGGAGATAATAAAATGACTGTAGTCGAACTAGAAGATCAGTTACAGCAATTAACTGATCAGCAGAAACAAGCTGAGGTGAATTTTCACCAAGTAACTGGAGCCGTTGCAATAACGCAACAATTGCTTGATAAAGCTAAGGAAGAAGAATCCAAAGCTAAGGATAGCGAAGAAAAGAAAAGTAAAAAATAATGGCTAATACAACCAGCGTATCTAGACAGAACCAGCTCGATATAAAAGAGATCAAAACTGATGTCAAGCATATTAGAGCAAACATGGTTCCAGCTAGAGAGTTTTATCGCCTACAGGGAGCTGTAATAGTGGTAGGAACTCTTCTAATGTCTAGCGTTGGTTATCTATTTAGCTTAACAAAATAAGGAGCTCATATGAGTTTAGTAGACATTGTATCTGATCATTTGTTTAATGATGCAACGAAAGAAGCTATCATTGATGGATTGAATAAGAAAATTGATATTCCAATAATAAATGAAAAGACTGAAGAAAAAATCCTTACTGCTATATATGATGTAGTAGAGGACGTAATGAAGAAAGTTTTAGGAGGAAAGTAGTATCGCATTAATTACCATAACTGTCTCTGATTTTGACAAAGTAATTGGTCATAAAGCTTTTCCAGATAAGCCTGAAAAATGTCCCCATTGCTATAGTAGTAGTATGAAAGATGTTGAAGTGCTAGGGGCCTACGATGGCCCCTTATTCTGGGAATGTGAGACTTGTGGTATCCAACTTTTAAGATTCAGTCGAAGAACGACTGATAAACACTTACGCAAAGTGGAGGAACTTCACTTTTGCCTAGAAGAAGAATGGATGGATCATATATGCGAAGGACTACCAAACTAGATGGAGGGGTCACATCAAGAGGTATTATTACCCCTGATAAGCATTTCCCATTGCACGATGAGAGGGCTATTAATTGCCTTGTAAAAGCAATAAAGATAATAAAACCTAATTTTTACATTGATTTGGGTGATGTCGGTGAATTCCAAAGTGTGAGTCACTGGCAGTGGAAAAAGAAAAAGCGTCCACCTTTAGAATACCAAATACCTTTTGTTGACAAGGATATTGAAGATGTCAATGCTGGGATGGATATTATAGACGAAGTTCTGGATAAGGTTGGTTGCAAAGAGAAATATCTTATTCAGGGCAATCATGATGAGTGGCTTGATCGGGTTGTTATGGAGAACCCATATCTCGCTGATTATACTTTCAGGAAAGCTATCAAGCTTGACGAAAGAGGTTATAAATATTATCCTGCTGGTAAATATCTAAAGATAGGTAGAATGAACTACTACCATGGGCATCATTTTGCTGGCATAACGCACACAAGGAACCACTTATTAAAATTGGGTGCTAATCTAATATACGGTCATCATCATGATCTACAGCAGAGTAGCGTAACACATTTAGACGGAGTAAAGTCAGCTTGGTCTATAGGATGTTTAAAAGATATGACATCTGAAAAGAATGCATGGCTTGGTAATAGACAACATAATTGGGCTCATGCCTTTGCAGTGGTGGATTACTTTGATAAGGGTTTATTTACAGTGCATGTGATAAACATTATAGAAGGTAAGACATCATTATGGGGTAAGCTTATAGAGGGATAAATATGGCAAAGCAGTTGCTTGAGATAAATAAGTTCCAGAATGGAACAGTTACAACACCCGATGCAACGGATACTCCTGAGCAATCTGCTACTTTTTCTATCAATCTTGACTGTGTTAATAAGGATGGAGCCCTACAGGGTGCTCCTATCAATGCAGCTGTTACTATAAGAAACTCAGATGATACTGCTGATGCAGCCCCAGATATAGATAAGGCTAGAGTAATAAGGTCATTGGCAGATGACAACACAATTAAAGAAGATATTGTATATTTTGAAGAAGCGAACGATCGGCTTAATTTTATTTCTAACTTGGAAAAGGCTAATACAGATACAAGACTAAATCATATTGATAGTTCAGCAGTGTTCCCTGAAGCTGGTAAGGAATTTAATGATGTCTCTTTGAAAGATGTTGCGATGGAGTCTCATAATAAAGAGGTTCATATTGGATTGGGCAAGGGGAATAATCCTCAATGGGTTGGCTATACTAATCATAAAGGTTTAAAAAAGAGTGCAAAGACATTAGTAGCTGCTGATGCAGAAGTAAAATATCCATCAGACTTACCTATGATGCATAAGATAGTTTTAGGAAGCACTAGTGATAGCTACTTCTATGGTATTGAGACTGGGGGTACTAGGATATGGAAAATAGATGGTTCTGCTGACTCTGCGAATGGTGGAAAAAGAGTTTCCTCTTCCACTAAGGGAACTTTTACCAATTTAATATCTATTGCCTCTGATCCAGCTAATGGTCGGTTATATGTTCTTGACAAACAGAGTGATGGTTTTGTTTATGAGCTAAGTGTGGATGATCTTGACGAAAAAGATGTTACCTATACCTTACCGAGCACTTACCCTGGGCCTTCTAATAGTTGGTATTCTGATGTGCAATTTACATCGGGAGGATCAGGAAAGCTATGGTTAGCAGCTCATTGGTTTAATAGGTCTGTGACAAGCGGTGGTTACAGTTCACAGTTTATTTGGAATTTCCCATATAATAGCTCATCTAATAATGTTTCTCTTGTAAACAAAATGCCTAGGATGAGTGGGGGGAGTAATGCTACTCCTGGAACATGGGTAAGATTTGAAGATGCAAGTGGTTATGGAACTTTTGTAGCATCTGAAGTTCTTGTTAGCACTACCTATATAGCTGAGACTTTTCCAATAAGTTTATTAAAGCATCCTTCTGATAATGATGCTGTGTATTGGTTTGCAAGATATCCTAACCACTCCTCGGATGGGAATACGCAATGGTTGAATAGATGGTTAACTAGAGACGTTAGTAATATGAGTGGTTCAAATCTTTTGGATCAAGTAGATAGTATATCTGCTGTTAGAACATTGTCTATGCATAGAATAAAACACGATCATGATGCTACTGTTTCTGCTCCTGATTTTGTCCCGATACATAATGTGTATCATCCTAATGATGCCTGGGAAAATAACAATGTTTTTTCTGCTGTGAATATAGATAGCGTTGGCACTGACAATGATGGGACTGAAATCTATTTTACAATTGCCGATGTCTTACAACGATTTACAGGTGTATTTGATACATCGTGGACTACTTCAGATACGGGCAGCCCTTATAATAAACATAATTTTGTTTTTGAGTCTGCCGATGGGCCAAGTGTGTCTACAGAGTATACTATGACCCCATCTGGGCAAAGTCCAAGGACTGGTGTTAGTATTAATTTTGGGTATGTTCCGAGTACCGCAACTGCTGGTACTGGTAGTTATGTTGCTGAAAATACTAACATAGTATTAGCAAGACAGACTGGAACTGGTGGATTCGATAAGATAGCTCAAGCTTTTTCTCAAGGTACAGATGCAACATTTTATAGGGATCATAGTTTATTAGGATTCTCAACTACTAATTCAGGTTCTTCTGGTACTGGGGATTTGCAAGATGGGTACACTTATTTTTACAAGACAACTATGATTTACGATGGGTATCAGGAGTCGCCACTTTCATTGGAAACATCCATGGATTCAGATCATACGGATACTAGAGACAATACTCTTACAGTAACAGTTAATGATTATACTCAAGTCCCAGACAGGTGTTCTGCTGTAAAGGTATATAGAGCTGAGAATCCTGCTTCAGCTGCAACTACTCCGATTTCTGTGTACAGGCTTATCAAGGTAATCCCCTTTTCCAAAGCGTGGGCAATAAGTGGTGTTTCTAGGGTATTTACCTTTGATGATAGTGGAATAAAGGGGGCATCCTATGAAGCTGAGTCAGGATTAGCCGAAACATTAGAAGGTACATTACCAAGATATGCACTATCTACTCAACTTAATAATCAACACTATATAGGAAAATGCTGGCACGATGGTTATGTAGATGACGCTACATCTTATGTATTTGTTTCTAAAGTTGGTAAGTTTGATGTGTTTGATTGGCTAGTAGATTTTATTAAACTACCTACAGTGCCTACTGCATTAACTTCTTTTGCTGGAAGAGTATATGCTTTTGATGAGTTGAATACTTATCGTATGAGAGGGAGTGCTGGTGGACAAGGATTATATATAGAAGATATCTTCGAGGGTGTTGGCTGCCTGAATGATGATGCCGTTGTCTCAACAGATTTCGGCATGTTTTTCGCTGATAATAAGAATATATATCAACATAATGGAAAATCTGCTGAGCCTATAGGTGAGGCTATTGTTAGAGGCGATTCTACCTATTCTTGGCAGAATAGAGATAAGGATTACCATACAAGAGCTATGTATGATGCTACTAGAAGAAGTGTGTACTTTACATTTAAAGCTGGTAGTAATTATTATGCTTGGGCTTGGAACATACCAAGAAAGAGGTGGGATATGTTGTCTTTTGCAGATGCAGAAGGGACTTCTCAACCTAAAGGTTTTTATGTATTAAATGATACATCTTTAAATATTGGGACTGGTAGTGCTGTTATTAATTTTTTAGGTGGAGCTACTAAGAGATTATGGACATGGGTATCTAAAGACTTAACAATGGGTAATGACACTCAGCAAAAAAGTATTAAAAAACTATTGCTTCCTTCTAGGATTAAAGCTAATTATAGTATAAATAGTAGTAAACCATCTGCTGGCGATCAAGTTTCTGACACTCAAACCAGGGGGACTTATAGACTTGATGTAAATCAGAAAGCAACTAATCTAAAGGTAAGATTAGATTCTAATGCTGCAGGTGATGAGTGTGGAGCGGTTGGAGTGTTATTCAGAACAAAAAGAAGTCCTAGATAATGCCTGATTTAAAAGTAAAAAGAGCTCCCCAAACAGATGTTAATCGAAGAGCTTGGGAAACAGTATATGACGATATAAATGATATAATTAATTCAGTTAATCAAAAGTCAGCAGTTGAAAGTAGAAATGGTGCTTCAGGTGGGGATGGAGATATAAGATTATTTAAAGATGTTGATAAAACTAAATACTTTATTGAAGGTAAGTTTGCAGATGGATGGGCTAAGCGTGAGATGATATTCTCTGATCTTAACAATGATACTCAAGATGAATCTATAAATTTTAGCTCAACTGAGGCTTATGTCAAGCCAGACGGTTCAGTTCCGTTTACAGCTGTACAGACTGGAATATCTCCTTCTAATACTAATCATTTAGCTACTAAGGGTTATGTAGACACTGCTACTGGTACAGAAAAGTATGTGTCTGCTGCTGCATTTACCGAGGCCGATGGAAACCTTGCCTTAACTGTTACTGGTGGATCAGATGTATCTGTTAATCTTGATGATAGATATGTTTTGTCAGCGATTGCAAATGGTACGGGGGATGGTCAAATAGTCAAAAATATTACTACTGGAACTTTGAATTATAAAACAATAAAAGCAGGTGGCTCTATAACTGTTACAAATAATACTGATGATATAACTATTGGTGGAGGCGGCCTTACTTCTGTTGATAATAGTAATTGGTCAGGGGCAGACCTTTCAATCGCTAATGGGGGAACAGGCTCAAGTAGTGAAGCTGACGCAAGAGCTGCTTTAGGAGTCGATCCTCTTGGCACAGATAATTCTACTAATGTTACACTTGCAGGAACACTTGATTATATTACAATTTCTGGGCAAGCAATTACAAGAAATGCTATAGTATTAACTACTGATGTATCGGGCAGTCTTCCAGATGCTAATATCGCATCAGCATCTACTTGGAATGGCATGCTTGATAGTGTATTGGGAAATGGTGGAGCCTCCAGCGTTAGCCTTGTAAAAACAGCTAATGATGAGGGTACGGCCCAATTAAGAAACATCAAGGCTGGTGGTTCTATAACAATTGCTATTGATGGAACTGACGATCATATAAATATTGGTGGCGGTGGTTTAACAACAGTTGCTCTTGGTTCAAATGTTACTGGAACATTACCAATTGCCAATGGAGGCACAAACTCTGCTAACGCATCTGATGCTCGAGATGCACTTGGCGTTGATCCATTGGGAACAGATAATTCCACAAATGTTTCACTTGCTGGTACTCTTGACTATCTTACCATAAGTGGTCAGGTTATTACTAGAAGTGCTATTGTATTGACTACTGATGTTTCAGGTAATCTTCCTGATGGAAATATCGCTTCCGCAAGTACATGGAATGCTATGATTGATAGTTGTCTTGGTAATGGCGGTACTGGTGCTGTAAGTGTAGTTAAAACATCAAACGATAGTGGTACTATACAATTAAGGAATATAAAAGGTACTGGTTCTATAACCGTTGCTGTAGACGGCACAGAAGATCATATAAACATAGGCGGTGGAGGACTAACATCAGTTGCTCTTGCCTCAAACGTTACAGGAGTATTGCCGATTGCAAATGGTGGGACAGGCTCTACAACAGCAGAAGATGCTTTAAATGCTCTTGGGGGTGCCACTTTAGGACATAACCATGATAGTGCATACGATAATTATGGTTCTTGGACATTAAAAGACCATTCTGGAGATAATTATACCGTGACATCTGCTGATACTATGCAAATTAAACAAGGTACGGGTATTTCTGTTAATTTTACTGCTGATGATGTGATGACGATTACGAATACTGCCCCCGATGTAAATCATTATAATTGGGATGGAAGCGATACTGGATTAAATGATGTTACTGGCAGAGCTTCTTTAGGGTTGGGGACCGCAGCTACGTCAGCCTCTGGTGATTTTGCCGCATCTTCACATAATCATTCTGCTGGAAATATTACAAGTGGCACATTAGCAGTTG
>NZEE01000087.1 GCA_002688965.1 archaeon
CCACCAAATGTTGCACCTGCATCTGCGGAGATTCCCACAAATGCATGGATATCTGTATCCATATCAAGAATGTCGGTTCCTAATATTTTATAATTTATCGTACCCGATGTTATTCCCATATAAGTTGAGGTTGGCGCATCCACGGATGCCAGAAGTGCTTCAGCAATGGAGGAACCACCTGCAAATCTGTATGCGCCCCATGCACTAGTGCAGAAATTATAGGTGGTAAATGTGTTGGTTGCGTTCAACTTCGGAACATTGCTGCCCAGAGCAAATGTATATTTTGCGGTGTCGGGGGGCGTCCCAATCGTTGTGAGAATTATTTCATCTTGGTTCGGTGATACGAGGTCCAGGGTTCGGTGTGGTTCATCTGTTGGGTCTAAAGCAACACTATCCAACAGAAAGGTTATATTTTCTCTTGTATCTTGAGTTGTACCATCAGACCATTGTAGATATCCACCCGTTGCTACTATTGCATTTCCAAGAAAACTAACATCTCCACCAAATGTTGCACCGGCAGAAACATAAAAATCACCAGAAACTCCTAGTGTCTGGTCTGGACCAGAAGTTCCTATTCCGACTTTTAAATTTGTAGAATCATAGTAAAATGTAGTAGCACCTTTAATGATAGAACCCGCACCATCATAATACGCAACTTCACCTGTATTACCTTCTGTGTTACCTGTTTCCGTAGCAGAACTCTTTTCCCATGCATTACCATTCCACTTCCATGTTTTACCACTGTAAGTGTAAGTATCGTTTGTTGATGGTGATGCTGGGAAATTAATTGCCATTGTTATGTCCCTTTATATTTAAATGACATATTAAATAAATAGTGTGTTGTTAACTTTCTTTTTCTTTACAGATAACGACAATACCTTATTTGAACCCACTTGTCTAATTCTAGGAGTTTTTAAATTAAGTTCTGTTTTTGTTATTTTTACTTTCATCTTGTTATTTCCCCATAGCATTCAAATCTTCCATGAATTAATTGTGTAGTTTCCCCAGATACTCCCAATTGCAAATCATACAAATGTCTACCAATAGGAACGTGTCCCATTGCAGTTGCTCCTGCAAATATCAAAATGCCTCCAGTTTGACCTCCAGTATCTCCCATGTTTCTGTTTAATTTAATTCCACCAGTTGTGCTTGCGTATGCTGTCGCGCCGGTATATCCAAATTCTCCACCAGTACCACCACCACCAGTAATTCCAGCAGTAACACCATAAGGTGATGAATTAACATCCAATAAAATACTAGTCGCATCAGAAGAGCGGCGAACTTGAAGTCTAGATGAATATGTATTATCTGGAACAGTTATAGCATTATCATTTTCATCTAAATATAAAAGATGTAAATTTAGTGTTTCTCCCTGAAACAGAGAAATATCGTATTTTGCAGACATAAAAAACTCCTTTGTTATTTATATCTATTTATTCTTTTTTCGTTTCTTGAAAGAATTCTTTTGGTTAGATTTAGTCCCCTTTTTATCCTTTTTAGTTCCTTCTTTCTTTAAACGCCTCTTATCTTCTTTTTCTAGTCGTTTGTTCTCTTGAAACATCACTCTTTCGTTCATTGCTTCTGCCGCTTCTTGTTGATGTATTTGTGCTACTACTTTTTCATATGAAATCATATTGCTTTTAATTCTCTCAACATGGTCGTTTGGTAGTAGTTTTTCATCAATAAGTCTTTTTGATGCATGATATCCAACATGAGGTTTACCTGCATAGAATGCGGTTGCACTAATTTCATCCAATATTTGATATTTATACACTTCATCACTAATAAACAAGATATCATGTTTAGGATATGGAATTTCTAATGCCATCTTTGCATATAGGTATGCTAATCTGGGTCTGTCATGAACTTGACGATATAATCTTGCAATCTGATATAGGGGTTCTGCACGAATTGGTCTGGATTCCCATGCGTCTAAAAATGCTTCCTTAATCTCTATCCAAGGTTTATCCTGAATTGCTTTTAAAAGTGCAACACGATATAAGGAATAATAACATTCTTCTTCCCATCCACCCATTCCTGCTCTCTTTAAATATGCTTCCTCAGATTTCACCCATTGCTGAGAATCAAAATAAGATTGTGCAAGGTAAAACTGATATCTGGAGTTATTAGGTTCATAGTGTGGACACTCTGGATTATTTAAAGCATCATAAAGTGCGTCTGCATCTCTTGTATATTTGTCAACTACAGAAATTCCTATATTTCTTGCGCCCATAGTCCTTGCAGAAATTCTATAATTTCCATTAATTCTATCTGTTGTCGCATTTTCTTTTTGACAGGCAGCGTATTCATGCAAAACTCCAACATAATGCCACACAGCATCAAGACGGAATATTTGATTCCTCCACCAAATAAAATCTTCTCTACCAATACGAAGACTATATGCATCTTTATCCATCACCGCAGGATATTTAAAATCTCCTGTAATAAAGTCATCTGCATCAATGACCCACGCATAATCTGCTTTACCGTTTGCATTCTTAAATGATTCAGTTCTACTTCCCATTGAATCGGGACCATCACCAAATCCTTTCCAATCGGAAAGATAAACTTCACCAGGAATTCCATATTCATCCATAAATTCTTTAATTAATTCTGGAGTCCCGTCATCAGAACCCGTATCTGTTATATCATATCTGTCGATATAAGGAATCATAGATTCAAGACATTCCTTAATGATGTGTGATTCGTTCTTCACAATCATACAAAGGGTTACTGTTGCAGTCTTGGGGACAGACTTTACTTTTTTAATTTGTTTTGTTTCTGTTGTCATTATTTATTTCTCACTCATTACAGCGGATGAATGTTCTATCCAATCCCAGAATTCTCTATAGTTTTTATTCTGTTCCCAAACCGATTTTAAGACCAGAGGATTAACTCCATGTTTTTCCATAGTATATATGAGAGAATTTATATCTTTTGGAAAACAAGTCCCACCAAAACCATACTCTCCATCTGGTCCTGGTGCATTATAATGACTATTTCCTATTCTTGTATCAGAAATAACTCCATCAATTAAAAAATTATAATCTACTTCTTCTATTTCGTTGCACAACATTTTCATTTCATTAAATACCATCAATTTTGTGGCAAGAAAACAATTTGCAAAATATTTTACACATTCCGATTCGGTGGAGTTCATAGTCAAGATTGGAGTATTTTTGAAATTTTCATATAAAGGAATTATCCTAGATACCCATTCCCCTTTACCACCAATAACTGTTCTATCCGCATTAATAAAATCTTCATTTGCATTTTCGGATGTTAAAAATTCTGGATTGTGTATAATTTTTAAATGTGGATATTGTTCACAAAGTTTTTTCGTTGTTCCAATTGGAACAGTAGACTTAATTACGAAGATACCCTCACATATAGAAGGCAGTGTTGAAAAGAATTCTTCCACTATAGAAAGATTACACTTTCCACCTTCTACATCCACCATTGGAGTTGGAAGACAAACAAAAATAAAATCAGAAAATATCACATCATTATAGTGGTGTGTACTTCTTTCTTTTAGTGCATCATATATTCTAATATCTGCAAAAGGTTTAAATCCGTTTGCAACTGCTCCTCCGACAAATCCATTTCCTATTATACCAACTGTTGTTTGCATACTTTTTCCTCATACCAAGTTTCAAGTTCATTAAATATATCTTTTATATCGGGGTCCCACCCCAAATTTACACATCTACATGCAATTTTAAATGGATTTGTTCCTACTTCCATTCTTTCTGTTAAAGAATCACCATCTCCCCAAGAAAAAGTAGGACAACCAGAAAGTAAAGATAGGTGTGTAGTACCTGAATTACTAGAAAACGAAAATAATGCACTGTTAAAACAACTAACCGCGGTTTCTAAATAATTATTTAAGTCACATTCGATTGGAATTGTTCCTTTTGGTGTGTATGTATCTTCTGGTAATCCAATTGAAATTATAGGAAGTTTCCATTTTCTTTTTACCTTTTTTACTAGTTTGTCCCAACTATTACGATTCCAATTTTTGCTTTCTCCTCTTTCTGAAATATTTCTTGCAGAAACACAAATGTGGGGCTCCCATTCTTTAATGGACGATTTAAACATTTTATGTTCAGATTTACATTCCCATCTCTTGTGGGGTTGCATTTCATATGGAATGACCAACATTTCAGTTGGTCGTACTTGATTCTCCGTCCACTGTATCAACTTTTTAAAATATGGAACAGGTCTATATTGTTTACCTAAACATTCTGGTAGATGTGGGTCTTTCAATTCATCTGGCAATTCAATAATATGTGTAGCACTTTCAAACAAATAATTAAGCGAATGTGGTGCTATTACAAGTTTGGTTTTACACTTGGTATTATTAAAAAAGTGTCTTACTTTGTCTTGTACTTCAAATAAAGTCCATCCAAACTCTCCTATAATTGGTGTTACCACGGCAACATCATCTCTACCTAGAAGTTGTGATTTTATAGACACCTATACCCACTCCTGATTTTCAATCGTATAATTTATTGTTTTCTCTAATAATTCTCTTAGTGACCTTTCACTCTTCCATCCTAATTCTTTTAATTTACTTCCATCTAAACAATATCGTAAATCGTATCCTTGACCACTCCCTCTCTCAATCATCATTTCATATTCTAATTCTTTGCCCATTATGTCTGCAACCATTTGTGCCATTGTGAGATTATCAACTTCTCTTGTATTAATATCATTGACAATATTATACTTTTCTCCAACCTTTCCGTTTTTTATTACAAACATAACAGCATCGCAAACTTCCCAAACGTGCATGTAGACTCTGCTTCCTATCTCCAATTCGGAATTGCAGTGAATCTGTATCTTTTCTCCGTTCAATAATTTCTTAACAGTCAAAGGGATAAATTTTTCATGAAATTGTCTTTCACCAAAAATATTCATGCAATGTGTATTAATTATTGGCATTTTATATGTGTTATAAAATGAAACACACAATTCTTCTGCTCCTGCTTTAGTAGCAGAATATGGATTTCCAGAATTATATCTATCCCACTCTTTAAAAACTTGACCCTCTTTAGCAGTACCAAAAATTTCATCGGTAGAAAAATTCATAAACAATTCTAAGTTAGGAAGTTTCCTTGCATAATTAAGAATGTTGCAAGTTCCTATAACATTATCTTGAACAAAAAGCATGGGGTCACCTATACTCCTATCCACATGTGAGCCAGCGGCTAGGTGTAAAATGATATTTGGTTCTTCTAAAAAATTATAAACACTGGAATTAATTTCTGCTTTTAAATCATGCCAAACAAATTTAACTCTATCTTCATTTCCTTTCCAGTTGTGTAATTTTGGAAGTCTGTTTAGATTTGAAGATTCATCGATTCTATCTAATACAATAATTTTCCAATCAGTATTTTCTATCAAATAATCTACAAGATGATGACCTAAAAATCCGATACCACCTGTCACTAAAACTTTTTTCATACTATATTTCTCCGTTCTGATAATTTTTCTTTATCACGATTAATTTGTATTTCTTTATTATGTATACCCGAATCAAAAATTCCTGCCCCTGCATAGTGAATAATATGAGAATCAAATCTATCTGGAGAGTCATTCCATGATTCAGAAAACATGGTCATATGATTAAATTGGTATGGAAGTTCATGAACACAAACATTGTTCTTTTTTATCTGATATCCTAAATGTACATCATCAAATCCACGACCAACCCAAAATTCTCCATTTATCTTTTGGAATATATCCTTATGAGGTTTTGAAACTAAAAATACACCAGTGTTGATATATCCTCTTTCCCAACCTATATCTCCAAACATCTCTTGTATTTCTCTAATTCTTACATATCTTTCTTCGGCTCTTGAACCTTTGTCTTCGTATACAGTACCCACACATTCGTAAGGAACGATATCGAATAGGTTTGGACAATCTTCTTTAATAAGAATATCAGAATCGACACAGAGAATTCTATCATATTCATCAAGCAAATAATAAAGTTCCATAATCATAAAATGATGTTTTCCGTTTCCAATTTTACATTCTGATTCATTTTCTAATATAGAAAAATC
>NZEE01000088.1 GCA_002688965.1 archaeon
TGTAAATTATTTGGTCAGAAGAGAGAAATATCCAATTACTTATTTAAGTAAAAAATGGAATTTTACTCAATTACATCAAAGAGGAGTTCTACCAGGAGCTTTATTTTTGGAATGTGCTTGGATGTATCACTTTAATGGATTTGAAAAAACATTGAGAAATGATTTGATGAAACAAACATGGGAAGAAATGGTAAGGAGATTTAATATTGAAAACTAAATTTGCTATTGGCTGTCTTGTTCAGTGGTATGAAATTGAAATGGTAGAGGAATATTTTGATAGTGTAGCGCACGCATTATATCAAGCACGCAATTCATATGATATTACAGTTGATGTTTGTTTTAATATGTCGCAGGGATTAGAAAAAATAGATAGTGCACAAGCGATACAAATGCAATCGCTAAAACCAGGAATACAGCCTTTAGATGCAATAAAACATAAATTTCTCTATTATATAAAATTTCTTAGTCAATATAGCTGGATTAAACATAGATTTTATGAAGAAGACGCACCTTATACAATAGCAGATTATCGCAGAGAGTTTAATGATAAATATTGTGAACAAGTTGATATATTGATGTGGGGTGAAAGTGATTCATTAATACCAAGACATACTTTTGAAGTATTAGATAATATACATAATAATGTTAAAGAAAAAACACCAAAATATATTGCATTTTTTAGTACTTGTAAGATGTGGGACGATAGCTGGAAAGTTTTAGAACATCCCGAATTCACTGATAAACCTTTTTATGATTCTCCCGAAGAATTTAATCCAGATAAACATTGGTGGAGTTTGAGATATACAATGAGCATAGAAGAAATGGATAATTTTAATAGTAAAGTGAAAGAGTTAGATGTTGTACCTTTATCTCAATATAAATTTAATGGTTGTGGTTTGGTTATATCTTCTGAAGTAATAAAATCTGGAGTAAATATACCTAGATCTGTATTTTTTGTTCATGAAGACACGTCGTTTATGATTATGATACAAAAAGTTTTAGGTACAATTCCACAATTTGTCATAAAAAATATGTTACTTGTACATAATAGAAATCACCCAAAAAAAAGAATGTATGTGGAAGGTGAATCTGGAAATACTATGAATGAAAAAAGAAGAAGTAATGATTGGTATGTTAAAGCAAATAAAATGAGTGAACTAAATTGCTATAATATAGCTAATCCTGATTATAAATCTTATACGTGGGAAGATGTATGGAAGTAGTAATAGCTATAGACGATTTACATCCGGAACCGGGTTGGGGCTATGAGGGAGATGAATCGGTAGAATATCTAGAAGAACTTAATAAAGAGTTTGGATGTAAATTTACATTATTTATACCATCAAATTATCACGGCCAATGGCCGATATCGAAATATAAAGATTGGATAAAATTTTGGAAATCTAAGGACTGGGTCGAATTGGCAGCACATGGCCATTTTCATGCATGTGATAGAACAGATATAGGTGAGTGTGAATTTTTAGAATTAGAGACAGATCAACGGATTGAAACTAGACTTAAAATGTGTTTAGCCGAATGGGAAGCGGTTGACCACAAGCCACTAGGATGGAGAAATCCAGGATGGTTAGTACATCCAAATGCGGTAGAACATATTAGTAAATATTTTAAATATGCTGCATTACATGAACAACATAATCAGGGAATGCAGTGGCAATGCAAGATGCTTTTTGGTTGTGATGGTATTAATGAAAGCGATAAAATACAGCGATATAATAATACTTTTATGTTTCAATCACATATAGCCGGCGACTGGAATGATAATGTTTGGAATAAAGAAAATTATGAAAATTTTAGAAATATTTTGAAATTTTTGTTAAATAGTTATAAATTAGATTATAAAACTATGGGAGAATTAGGTTGAATGTAGCTTATTTTATATATGTAGGTAAATATGTAAAGGATGATATGTTCGATGTGTGCGTAAGATCTCTAAAAAAGCAATCAGATTGTAAAATTGTTGTTTATACTTGTGATCTTGAAAATCAAGATATTTTAAAAAATAGAAATGTTGAGATTATTAATTTTTCAAAAGAAGATTGGAATAATCGAAGGATGACTTGTAAGATAGAAAAGGCTTATCAAGTAATAAAAGATATGAGCTTAAAGGATGGCGATAACGTTCTTTCATTGGACGCCGACTTAATATTTTTAAAAGATCCATTTGACGTTTTTAATAATGAATTTGATTTTTTTTATACGACAAGACATTTTGAATCAGAATTTAAAAATAACGGTGGCGTATGGGGCTATAAAATAAATAACTCTTCTAAAAAATTTATGGAGATATACATTAATGAAATTAATAATCCTAAATGGATTCCCTACATAGAATTTAGAAAAAATCATCCTCACAATAGAGATTTAAAAAATTTGGATTGGTGGATAGATCAAGATTTTATTTGCGTATGCGACAGATATATAAATGAAATCAATAATGGTAATTTTGGTTTTGATATAACATTATTTGATGCTAAATCATCATATAATTATATTATAAGAAATGGTTATGAAGAAGTTAAAAAAGAAATAAATTCTAAAAATAATTATATTTTACATTTAAAGGGTGGGACATTTAATAGATGGGGCTCAAGCGATACAGATAAGAAAAAGAAAAAAGAACGATCAGCGTACGGTAGTTATTTTAAGGAATGGTTAGGAGATAATTAATGAAAAAGTTATTATTCGTCGTATCAGTTTATAGACAAGGCGAAAGGATTCATCCAATAATTCCATCTTTAAGTGAAAAATTCGACATCAGTTTATTGTCCGTCCACCAGATGAATTTTAAACATCATTGGAACGGAGATATTGATTTAAGAAAAGAATTTCACAAAAAATATGATTCTTATTTTAGTAAAATTTATGATAATTGGCAATATGTAGATTATTCTCAATTTGATATTATATTGTTTGATGATTCGAGAGATAAAGGCACGGAAATACCTACAAAAATAATATATCCTATTGCTAAGGATGCTGGCGCAGTGGTTTTTGGCAATCAACATGGAAATAATAAATTTACATCTAAAAGTTATGAAGTTGATCATTATAAACAAGTTTTTGATTATTGCTTTTTACTCGGTCGATATGAAAGAGATATATTTTCTAAATTTGTCGATAAGAATGCATATTTACTTGGTGGAATTCCATCTAATGATGTTTTAAAAAATTATAAAAGAACTAATGAAAATATATTAGTGATAACAAATTTTTTAGAAAATGAAAGAAGGATGTTCCCGACCTTTTTTGGTGATGATTTCGTAAAAAAAATAAAACTGTACGACCTGCAACAAAAATATGGTAAAAGGGTTATAGTTAAAATAAAGAGCAGAGACAGACATTTTGCATTAGGCAATCTCTATACTGAAGATATAAATTTTGTAAAATCTGTATTGAAAAATAATTCTATAGAGGGCGATGTATTGAGAGATGTAAAGGATGACAATTTAATGATTTCGAGCGCTTATTGTGTGGTTGGCGCTCCTTCTACTATGTGTTTTAAATCTATACAACTTGGAATACCGACTGTAATATTAGACGGAAGCGGTTATATCGGTGCTTATGAAAATTTTTATGGATTTAAACCTTATGGTGAAATAGAAAATAATATAGATAATCAAGTAAAAAGAGGTAGAGATACAGAATATATTAATTATAACATTGAAGGTGGTGTTGATTATAATTCAATTGATGTATATATAAACTCGTTAGTTAAAATACTGGAAAGATGAAAATAAATAAAGTAATTGGTTATTGTTTATCTTCATCTTATGGCAATGGAAAAGTTTACGGGCAACCACTTAATGTCAAAAGTATAGGCCTTATAGAAATTCATACAGATAATGGTTTTGTGGGTATTGGCGAAACATATTCGGGTGTGTATGTACCCGAATTAATTGAACCTACTGTGAAATTTATAGAATCATTGATAATTGGTATGAATCCGATTGATATTCAAGGTGTATGCGATTCTATGAATATACCTTTTGTTGGAATGAACGGGTTTATTAGAAGCGTAGCTGGTGCAGTAGAAATTGCGTTGTGGGATTTAAAGGGACAGATTGAAGAAAAACCAATATATAAACTATTGAGTGATAATTATTCAACCGATTTTAATATTTACGCGAGCGGCGGTTCCGTTTCATTCAATAGTGACGATATTAAGAAGGATATAGAGAAAGTAACTTCAGAGGGATTTAGTTCTTATAAGATGAGAGTGGGCGTTCAAGATTGGAAACAAGATTTAATCAGAGTATCTACAGCAAGAAGTGAACTAGGTACTAATAATTTAATGGTCGATGCAATAATGGGAACTTTAAATACTTGGAACCAGAATAATGTAGTCCATAATATAAAAGAATTAGAAAAGTATGATTTAACTTGGATTGAAGAACCATTACATCCATCTAAATTAAAGGAATTAAAATCAATATATAAAATGATTAATATTCCGATAGCAACAGGTGAAGGTCTAAGCGGAAAATTTGATTTTGATTCATATTTAGATTCTAATTGTATAGATATTATTCAACCAGATGTAACTTATTGTGGCGGATTTATTCAGGCAATAAGAATAATAGAAAATGCAAAGAGAAGAGGTATAAAGGTTGCATTGCATGTGTGGGGTAGTAGTATTTCTTTAATTTCTAATTTACATTTAGCATTAGCTATGAAAGTCGATTGGATAGAAATTCCAATGGTTAAATTAGATTTATTGTCAAGCGAATTTAATAATTTGAAAGAAATTATATTAAATAAGCATTTTTTACCCAATAACGGATTGGGAATAAAAATTAGTGATGATATTAAAAATACTTACCAATTTATTAATAATAGTGGATATAAAATAAAAAAGTAAATAATGAAAAACAATAAACCAAAAACAATATTTTGCGATTTAGATGGTACGCTAGTTAAACATTCAAATCCTGTAGAAGTTCAAAATTTAGATTTAAAATTAGAAGTTTTACCTGGAGTTTATAGTAAATTAAGAGAATGGGATAATAAAGGATATCATATAGTAATCACTACTGGCAGGAAAAAGAGCGCAAAAGAATCTACTATTAAACAACTACAGAGAGCGGGTATTTTATATGATCAATTAATAATGGGTTTTGGTGGCGGTGATAGAATTTTAATAAATGATAAAAAGGCCGATAGTACTAGAGACACTGCCTATTCAATAAATGTAAAAAGAAATAGAGGAATTGTAGATGTCAAAATATAAACATATAGAAGATGCTTGGGTACGGAAAGCATTGGAAGAATATAAAGATAAAATAGATAAGAACAAATCTCACCGTTTAGATATTAGTTCATATAGGGTAGAAAAACCATGGGGGTATGAACTTTGGTTGGAGCTTAACGAACATTATGCTTATAAATTAATTCATATGAATAAAGGATATCAAAGTAGTTTACAGTGGCATGAAAAGAAAGTAGAAACCAATTATGTTATTGAAGGTGAAGCAGAAGTATTATTAGAAAAAGAAGACGGTACAATGGAATCAAGAAGTTATAAAGCTGGTGACGGTTGGTGTGTTCCATTGAAAACAAAACATAGGGTAATTGCTACAACAGATTATACAGCCCTTGAATGTTCAACTGCACATTTGAATGATTGTATAAGATTCGAAGATGATTCAGATAGAGGTAGCGGAAAAATAGAATCAGAGCATGGGGAAATTAAATGAAAACAACATTTTGTGAAAATTGCCAGTCCACTGTAAAAGTGTATAGTGATTACGGTTATAATAAAAATCATTGGATATATTATTGTGTACAATGTGAAATTGAATTGAGTTATAATTTTAAGTTTTGTATATTAGCTGCAGGAAGGGGAACTAGAAATAATGATGTTGATGGATTACATAAAGCTTTACTTCCACTAGAAAATAAGCCCGTTATATCACATATCATTGATAAATTGGATAAAAAAGTTGAAGTTGTAATAGCAGTTGGTTATAGAGCAGAACAAATAAAAACTTATTTAAATACTGTTTATGATGATAGAAAAATAACATATGTTGATATTGATAATTATGATGGGGAAGGTTCGGGTCCCGGTTATAGTTTATTGTGCTGTAAACGTGAATTACAATCACCTTTTATATTTACATCAGCAGATACTATAGTTGAGGAAGATATGGCATTTAATTATATTAGTGATAATTGGTTAGGAGTTTCTAAGGTAGAATTGGATGAATCGATGAATTATTGTTTGGTTCACGGCAGTAAATATTTAGAGGATTTGTATTATGGAACTGGCAATAGAGCTTATGTTGGTATGGCAGGTATTCATGATTATAAAAATTATTGGAAAAGTTTGGAGAATCGAAAAATAGTAAATGATGAGTATCAAGTAATTCATGGATTTGATGGACTTAAACATATAAGACTAATCGATTTTACTTGGTATGATACTGGAAATAATAAGTCCTACTATGAAACTAAAAAGATTTTTTGTAATGATGTGGTAGCAAATAAAAGCGATGAGGCTATTTTTATCGATAGGGGTAAGGTGATTAAATATTTTAATGATTCTGAAAAAACGAAATTAAGAGTAGAGAGAACCAAATATTTAAATGATAGTTGCCCGCAAGTATCAGCTGTAAATGATAATATGTATACTTATGATTATGTTCAGGGAAAATTATTTTCAAACATTACTGATGAATTTTTGATGAGAAAGTTTTTAAATGAATGTAAAACAAATTTGTGGAAAGAATCTCATGTTACTGATTATTTTTTAGATGATTGTAAAGAAATGTATGAAATAAAAACGAAAGAAAGAGTAAAGTCATTAGTAGATTCAAAACTTGATAGAATATCTATTATTAATGGTGTAGAAGTAGAACCAGTTGAAATTATGTTAGATAAAATAAATTGGAAATCTTTTTATGATAAATCAATTCCATCAAACTTCCACGGTGATTTACAA
>NZEE01000089.1 GCA_002688965.1 archaeon
GAGAACGGTGGATCAGCGACTATCAACTACGAAAGTGGTGCGATAACCATGAGGGGTTGTCCACCGAATGCGAATTTTGTTGTGTCGTGTAATTATGGTTCTGCATTAGGAGGTGGCTATCACAGTGATGCTGGTTATGGATTTAATCAAATACATTCAATCGCTGCAAGAAGCGTAAATCAAAAGGCAGATGCACAGGTTACAATAACAGCCAAATACTAATGAGTGAAAACAAAATACTAAAGAAACTTGAGGATGCGGAAGGCAAACGCCATGAATCTGCAATCCAATCTGAAAGACGTTTCACGCAACTATTTGAACGATTCGATGGTATGAATAGTAAAATAGAGGACATACAAAAAGAAGTAAAAATGACAAATTCAAGGGTGACAAATCTCGAAAAATGGCAAACATCACTCAAAACTAAAATAGCAACTTTGAGTGCTATTGTATCGGTCATAGCGAGTGGTACAGTAGTATTCTTCAAAAAAATAATAGGAGATTAAAAATGAAATTCTTTTCAAATATAACAGGATTATTTGTTGGTCAAGATTCAAAGAAAAGGCAGATAGGGATCATTGGTGCACTTTCTACATCTGGTGCATTTTATATGGGATTCATAGATGCTAAACTTTACGAGTGGCTGATGTCTGCTTGGATATTTTGGGTGGGTGCAGCTTTCTCATCTCGACTTACGAAACTATCTGATATAACAAAAAGCCTAAAGAAGAAATAATCTTTGTGCGCACAGGAGGGCGGTTTTTTTTATCTTATCTCTCGTTTTTCTTCCGTCCTCCAAACTTTTAAAGGAGTAAAATAGTAGTAAAAAAAACACGATTGATTGATGTTCTAACTTATCTTCATTCTCATACAGAAGATGAGACCTGTGAACATTATAATATCAATCACGAAACAATAGCCAGATACAGACGAGAAGCAAAATCTAAGGGTATCACCATAGATATAGAACAATCTGCTGTTATACAGCGTATTATGGCGCAATACAGCGATTCTGAACTAAAGGCAATAGCACGAGGTGGGCGTGTAATGGCTGGGATGGACAGCGTACCGATTGTTGATTTCTCAGGTGATCGGATTAGAATAGGTGCCATCAGCGATACTCATGTTGGTTCAAAATTCACAAACCCTGATTATCTATATCAAGCATTCGAGCAATTCGAGAAAGATGGGGTTGATTTTGTAACTCATGCTGGCGATGTAACAGAAGGAATGAGCCATCGAGCAGGTCATGTTTTGGAGTGTTCAGAAATAGGATTCCACGCACAGCGCAAGAAAGCGATTGAGATGTTTGGGCAATGTCCGTTTCCAATGTATATGATCAGCGGTAATCACGATGGGTGGTTTTGGAAAACGAATGGCGCAAATGTCGTTGTAGATATTTGTGAGGCTATTGGTGCGACCTATCTCGGACATGACGAAGGCAATATAAGTTTAAATGGCAAAGCGACGTTAAAATTATGGCATGGATTAGACGGTAATTCTTACGCTTTGTCTTACAGATTACAGAAAATTATCGAAGCATTGACAGGCGGTGAAAAACCACATGCACTATTCGCAGGTCATTGTCATAAATGCGTGTATATATTTGAAAGGCACGTACACACTTACTCAATGGGATCAATTCAATCTCAATCAGTTTGGGCAAGAGGAAAGCGCATTGCTTTCCATACAGGTTTCTGGGTTATAGATTTTGTTGTGAATGATTCAGGCATAGCAAAATCCACAGGAACTTGGCATCCGTTCTACGCTTAAAACCCTTTAAATATAAATAATGTAAAAAAGGCTTGACTTATATCGATAAGTCATTTTATATTATAGTAGTTAGCGAAAACGCTAACGACAACAAAAGATGAAAGGAACACAAAAGATGAAATCCGAAACGAACCAGAAGTTATCCAAAATTGTATTAACAGGGCATTTCCATTCCACCGATGATATAATCTCGGAAGAAGATACTACGGAGATAATTATAGATAAAAATGACTTCTTGAAAGCCGAGAATGAAAAGTTGAAAGCCGAGAACAAAAAGTTGAAAGCCGAAATAGCATAGAATGGTCCATTGGGGTGGGTTCGATTCCCACCCTATGCACAGATAAAGAAAAAGGAGAGATAAATGTTTATGAATGACTCGGAAAGAATCCAACACCATTTAGATAAAATCAAGAAGTTAAGAATCGAAAGAAGGATGCTATTGTTGAAAATCAAAGAACTGAGAGATTTACTCAAAATCTTCGAAATTCGTCGAAAAGCAAATGCGAAAAGTGGCTTGCTTTATATGCAAGAGCGTGATGCCTTAAAAAATGCGTACAAAGTCGAAAATGAAGCGTTGAAAACCGAGAATGAAAAGTTGAAAACCGAGAATGAAAAGTTAAAAAAGGAGAGAAAATGAATAATCTGGGAAGTATAATCAAAGAAAAAGGACTGCGTAAGAATTGGGTGGCTAATAGGATGAATGTTTCTTCTTCCTTAGTTACCAAATGGATCAAAGGAGATCGTCGCATTACGCCACCTTATCGTGAGAAATTGGCACGTTTGTTGGGTGTGCCTGCTGATATAATATGGAGTGATGATGTTTAGGGTTGTCATAACCAGAACTGATGATCAAGATGATACGGTATTCATGTCCGAATCACGCAATGATGCTATCGCATATTTCAACACTTTATTGCAGTTGATGCGGAAGCGGAAAATGAAATGGAAAGCGGTTTCGCTTTATGATAATAGCAAGCGTATCCAAATAGGAGAAGGAGAGATAAATGGATAAGCACACAACGATTGATTGGTTTCGATTTAATCAATCAATAGAAGTAACCAATGGCGATAAAAAATTCACCATTGAAAATGTTAATGTGGCTGAAGCACTCGGATTAGCAGATGATTTGATTTGTTCGGTTAGAGTGGCTTTAGATAAACAAGTAGAAAAAGAAAAAGGGATAGATTGGTTGGCTGAAGCAAATTCTCTGACCATTATAAAAAAAGAAAAGGAGATAATATGAGTGTATTTATTCATGGTAAAGAATACGTTACAGTTGATGAGAGGGTTCAAGAGTTTCACGAAACTCATCCAAATGGAAAAATCGAAACGAATTTAATCACTTCCGTAGATGGTAAATTCATTGTAAAGGCATTTGTAACACCAAATGTAGAAGTATCTGAACGGGTTTTTACAGGCTTGGCGTACGAGGAAGTCGGTTCTTCGCAGATCAACCAGACGAGTGCTTTGGAGAACTGCGAAACGTCAGCAGTTGGTAGAGCGTTAGGTTTTCTTGGAATAGGCTTAATTGGCTCGATAGCGACAGGTGATGAAGTTGCTAATGCGATACACCAACAAGAGAATAAAGTTCCTTATTCAGACGATTCTGACATTATCTGGTTTGGGAAGCACAAATCGGAGCGGTGGGCAGACATGGATGATGGTTACTTAAATTGGGTTTCAAAAAATATGACAGGAAAACCCAAACGATTAGCAGATGATGAACTTGGGAAAAGAAATCCAGACGATACGAAAGCCAGCGATGATGAGGTGCAAGATGAAATACCATTCTGAGCGGATAGATGTTAACACACCTGAAGAACAGGCAACAGCGGAACGGTTAGATAGAGAATCCTGTAATTCGCAAATGTCTGATCAGCAACTCGATGGCTATAATCATTGGGATGATTCTCAGGGTAGTATGCACATCGGAACAGAGGGCGAGTGTGGATGTGGTAAGCCACGCTATTTGCTCTATAAATACAAGAAACCTAATTTGAATTGTAATTGTGACGGAAAGGAGGATTAATGTACGGAGAAAAAGCACAGTTGATTGAATTATTGCGTGAACATTTCTCGGTGAACACGATGCCGATGATTAGCGCGAGAATTGAACGGATGTATAATTGCAAAGGAGTTGATGTTCGGCAAGCAGTTCACAGCCTACGGATGGAAGGAATGCCAATCTGTTCTGGAACAAAGGGGTATTGGTTGGCTCAAACAAGCGCAGAGGTTCAAAACACCATTGAACATCTTGAAGAACGTGAATGCGGGATCAGGGTTGTTCGCAAGGCATTAGAAAAATCCCAAACTCGGTGGTTTAGTCACGAACAGCCTACGCTATTTTGACTTTGTTTACATTTGTGAAATTGTTTAAATTAGGCAATAAAAGATGAAGCCACACAAAACCCACTTCGAATCCCACATTAAAGCCGAGAAATCTGAATCGCGAGGTTCAGAGCGCGTTCCTAAACATCTGCGTAAAAATTCTCGGCTCGGCTTTATAAAATTACATCGGAAACTTCGTAAACATTGGCTGTGGGAAGATGCTGAAAAACTCAAAGCATGGCTGGATATTCTGATGGAAGTTAATCATGGTGAGCGCAAAGTTCTGATAGGTAATAAACTTGTAACTTGTAAGCGAGGAGAATCTTGCCACAGTATTCTGTCTTGGTCAAATCGGTGGAATTGGTCAAGAAGGAAAGTAAGAAGATTCTTTGAAATGCTCGCAGATGATACAATGATTGGTTTCAAAACGCACACCAAAACTACCTACCTAAAGGTAATGAATTACAGCACTTACCAAGACACGCAGACATCAGACGCACATCAAACGGACATCAAACGCACATCAAATGCACATCAAACGCACACAAACAAAGAATTAGAAGTAATTAAAAAGAATGAAAAAGAATATGTGAACAATTTCATTTTTCTTAAATCTCATTGGTCATTAATTATTGAACTGTATCCAAACCTGAACGATCTCCAAAGTGCTATCCGTCAATGGAATTATATGAAAGCAAATGAATCCACAGCAATGGATATTGTCGAAGCAATTAAAGGTCAAAAAATATCTGGACAGTTGCCCGATAATCAATTCTGTCCGCTATTGAAAAATTGGTTGAAAAATGAACGATGGAAGGATGCTGTAAATTCTCCATCTGATGCGCTTACTTATGAGAAACTGCTGGATAGAGTTTATGTCAGAGGTGAAACGACTAAAGATTACAAACGAGGAAAGGATGGATTGTGGTCAAAAAGATAATATTTGCCATTTCAGGAATACCTAAAGCACAACGAAGGCATCGGCACACCAAGAGCGGTCACGTTTACGATCCATCCAAGAAAAACAAAGCAGAATTTCTATTACAATCTATGAAATACAAACCTAAAAAGCCTTTAGAATCTGCAAAATTGACGATTATATTCCGATTTAAGCGACCAAAATCACATTATGGGAAGCATGGCTTGAAGAAATCTGCACCAGAAGTGCATAACAAACGCCCTGATGTCGATAATCTGGCTAAATTCGTGATGGATGCGCTTGATAAGGTGTTCTTTGTTGACGATGGTTGTGTACATACCTTAGTCGCTTCCAAAGAATATGCTAACAGAGTAAATTTAGATTGTGAGAAATATGGAGGAGAAACATTAGTTGAAATTCGACTATAATACAAAACCAGAAAATTACAAATTGCCCAACGGATGGTGGTGGCTCAATCATTATGGCAAACCAAGAAATCACAGGAAAAAGGATCTATATCGTGTGTATTGGTGTCCTAAATGTAAAAGAGCATGGCAAACCATGCGCCAATCTATCCAAATAAATAAAAAACACACAGCTGTGAACGTTCCTGATTATTTACCTGATTTTAGTAAGAGATATTTGGAGGAGAATTCTTGTCGAGAGTGCAAATAATTTGTCCGTATTGCAAGGTAGAAATCGACGATCCAAAAAGGACAGCAGTATCAGAATATGATAAATTGGCTCATGTGCGTTGTGTCTTGAAAATGCGTAGAGGTGTCAAAGTGAAAATAGAAAATGAAAGGAGTTGATATGATTATTATAGGATTGTGCATTAGTTATATTTTATGCTGTGCTTATATGCTGTATTTGAGCGTAATACTTGTGCAAATAGTAAAAAGGAGAAAAAAATGAAAGATTATCCTAATTATAGCGATAATTTAAGAAAAAGGCGAGCACTTGAAAAAGTGGGTTATTCCAATATTGTAATTAAAAATGGCAAAGTTGTGTCAATGCAAGGTAAAAAAAGAGTTAAACCAAAAAAGAAATTAATTCTCAAAAAACTTTTAGGTTTGTTAAATAAAAAAGGAAAAGGAGAAAAAAAGTGAAAGAATCTGATTTTGAATATGCAACAAGAATATTATCCGCGTTATCGTTTGAGAAAGAAAAAATGAGGCTTCGGATTAAAAATATCCTGCGAGATAAAAATACAGAAAATTCCGTATTTGTCGAAAAGTTACATTCGAAGATAGAGGAATATCGAAATAATGATATGGTCGAGGATATTTCCGATTGGTTCATTGACTATTATGCCAAGAAAGATAATAGAAAGAACCAAACGAAGCAGGACTTTAGAAAAGCAATGAAGCACTTTGCTAAATCAGAGATTTTGCTCAAACATATATTTCGTAATTGGACAGATTATCAATTTAGACAAAAGCAACTAAGTGGGAAAGAAAGTCGCAAAATAAGCGAACATCATTTAAAAAAATACAGAAATACAGTATATAAATGGATTCCGATCGAGATAGAAAAGTATTTTGACGAGAATGAAATACCAAACAAATACATCAGCCCGATATATTCAAACGGCAGCAAAAAGGATATAGATTGCTAATGGAAATAATTATAATGGTTATAATTGGTGTTATAATTGCTTTAATGCTCACCATCGGTGCTGTTACTTTTATCGGCTGGATAACCAGCGAATTAGACGATTGATAAAGTTTTTGCGCATGGTACACAGGATGATGAAATGTAAGAGTTGGATATTCATAAGCCAATCAGGCAAGGTAATGACGTATAGATACAGACAGGAAGAAATTGACCGATTCACGCTGATCAGCAATTATCTGTATCACGAAAAACATACAAATGATGAGGAGTTTTACGAAGCATGATTCTGCATGGAGATGTAATCGACAAACTAAAGGAGATTGAAACAGGTACGGTGCAATGTGTAGTAACATCGCCACCATATTGGGGATTAAGAGATTATGGAACTGCATCGTGGGAAGGTGGAGATGATGCTTGTGAACATTTACAACCACATGGTAATCCAAGAAACGAAAGACCTAACACAACAAATTGCGGTATTGGAAAAGGTGGAGATTATTTTGATGCACAAGAACTCAAACAATACACAAAAGAATGTAAAAAATGTGGAGCAAAACGCATAGACCAACAACTTGGACTTGAAGAAACACCTGAAGAATATGTTGAAAAGATGGTGGAAGTATTCAAGCAAGTTAAACGAGTTCTGAAACACGATGGAACAGTATGGCTTAATTTGGGTGATAGTTATCTCTCACAGCGAGGCAATGGTTTCAACGGACAAGTAA
>NZEE01000090.1 GCA_002688965.1 archaeon
ATTTTTATATGCAGGTGTAAATTGATAGTTGGGTACAGTAAATGTAAAGAATTGATTAAGTTCTCTTGCTAAAGCCCTTTCACAATCTATCTTAATATAAACAGAATCCATTTGTGTTATTATTAAATCGGTCATATACCTTGAGTAAATTTCATCCAATCTATTGCAGACCTGATATACCATTGTCTATTATTGATAATTTTAATTACACCTTCTAGATATTTTACCTTTTCTGTTTGCAAAGTCCCCCGATGAGACAATTTAATCATATCTTCATCTGCATATAGAAATTTTTCTATATCCGTTTTAAGAATATTTAAATCAAATGGTTGCCAGTTTTTCTCATCTAATTCTTCTTGACTCATTTTTCCTGTATAGTAGAGCCACTTATCACGATACATTATTTTTAAATCACCTTCAAGTTTCTCCATTATGAGTTTCTCGTCCGTGAACATGATTAAATATTTATTATGAATTTGTGGGGTAATTAGGGATGCTTTATCCAGTTCGGTTTCATCTATCTTCAAATCTTTTGAAGCCATATTTCTAATTTCATTTAAAGTCATAATATGATTATATCAAAAAATCAAGAAAAGTCAATTTTAAACTGTTTCTATTTCATAATTTGTAAAAGAGAAGGTTGCGGTCGCTATCACGCCTTCCGTCTCTACCGCAGTAGAATCAAAATCAATACCACTCAATGATGTAGGAAATGCTCCCCTAATTTTAACAATAAGATTTGGTTTGAATGCACTGTTTGTTATTACAATTCTGGCATCAGAAAATCTATCTTCATATGGTATTGTTTCTTTAATTTCATCATGAACACCAATAGACCGCATCCAATTATATACTTCAAGCCAATTTAACATATTTTCGTCTACCAAGAAAGAAACGGTTAAATCTTCGTGTTCATATTTTCCACCAGGAACTTTAACCGTTAATCCCGTTTGTGTTGGTAATTCTGCTCTGGTAAATGTAAGTGCCGGTAAGTTTACCCTTTGACAAAAGTATGTTACGGTCGGAAGACGAGTAAACTCAAATCTGAAATAAGTATTAGCCAGATAATTGCTTGTATCTGGTTGTCTAGAATTATCAACATATGTGATGTCTGGAATACCAGCACTCGCACCTGTATAACCTGCCATAAAAGATTCTCCTTATGATATGTATAAAAGAAAGAGGGAGTCCCGGGACTCCCTCTTTTTAGAACACTAATTAACGGTTATGGATTAACCACCACCACCAGGTCCTTGTCCAGTATTACCGTGTAGATTAGATATGGCCATTAATCGATAATATTGATTATCACCAGAACCTAATGCACTAGCGGCACTCGCACCATTTTTGAATGGGTTTGCAACCATTCCGTAACGAGTTTTAAACCCGATTTTTGGTTGGAATGTGTTTTCACCAACCGCACGAACCATTTGTAGCGGAACATACGGACAGTAGAACAACCCAGCATCATATGGATTACTACCACGATACCCTACAACAGCAAAGTTTACATTTGAAGCGGCATATGGGTCGATGTATACTTTCATCTTACCATTAAGCGTACCAACAAAAGTATTACCTGTGTCATCGACATCAAGGCTATTGTTGAGTGCAGGTGAGATGTTTAGGAATCCACCCATTGCAAGAGCAGAAGCAACATCTGAAGAGCAGATAACAAAGTTACCTTTACCTCGTCTTGTTTCTTTCGCGATTGTGTTTGCTTCTCGTTCTAGTTGGAACATCAAACCACGGAATCGTTCAGCACTCCATCGTCCATCAGAGTCTTGATTTAGGTTATAAGTACCACCAGATGTAAGGTCACTCTGTTGTGCCCCGGTAATTGCATCGGCATAGATGGTACGCATAACTTCACGGTTGATTTCTGCAAGAATTTCCGCACTAAGAATATTAGCGAGTTCGGTTTCTGCATCTAGACCATGAACTGCTTTCAAGTCTTGAGCGAGTTCAGTTGTGTATTCTGCTTTCAACGCACGAGTTTTTGCTTCCACAGCGACTCGTTCAATAGTGAATGCCATTTCTTTGAATGTCATGGAATCTCCAAGACCTTCAGCAGAAGCAGTCAAAATTGCACGGAAGCCCGTTAGGGAAGGTGAACCTGTTGGGTCGATACCAGAAGTTGCGGTTTGTGCGGCACCAGTTGAAGTGTTACCCGTACCAGAGAATTTTGAATATGCTTCTTGGTAAAGTGCTTCTTGCCCCGATTGACTGTCGTATTTTGCTCGCATTGCAAAGATAAGACCAGTTGGTGCAGACATTGGTTGAACACCTGCGATGTCATATGCGACTAGGTTGGGCATTGCGCGACGAACAAGACTAATAAGAACAGGGTCATAACCTGCTAGATTACCAGTTGCACTTGAAGCCGCACTTACGGAAAAACCACCACCCATTGCGTTGCCGGGTGTGGCTTCAGTCAATGCTTGTTCTCGCATTGCGTTTTCTTGGTTTTCCAAAAGACAAGCAGTTACTTTTGATTTGTAACTGTCCTGAATCTGTGGAAGGTCAGAATGAGTGAGAACAGGTTCCCACTTTTCTGTTAATTGGTCAAAAGATTGTGACATTTATTTTCTCCTTAATATGAGTTAAAAATCTAATTTATTAGATTTTATTTGCCTTTGATATTCGTGAAATAGCATCCATATAACCACCCATTGGTGATTCAGGATTTACAGTTTGTTGTGGGGCTTCATCAGTTTCGTATTCTTCTGTGATAAACCCACTATCGTTAAAGTAACTTTCTCTTAAAATAGAAAGTTTTTGTTTATATTGTTCAATATCTTCAAAATCAATACCTTCTGCAAGAACTTGAAGTTTTTCTACTTCTGTATCCGCAAGACCTGATGTTGATTCCGAAAAGACATTTTCGCATTGATATGATTCAATTTCTTTATTAAGACGAATATTCTTTTCAATTTCTTGGTTGAGTTTACCTTCTAGTTCTTCATTTGATTCAAACAAACCATCGAGAAGGTCAAATTTTGAATCTGGAACATTGATGTAATTATTTTCAAAGAGGTCTTTAAGACCACTGATAAAGTTTTCACTTATTTCATTCTTAATTCCTCTTTCAACCGCAAGTTCGTTATCTTTCATCCATTCTTCTACAACATAGTTGAGATAATCATCTAGTTTTTCAGAAAGGTCTTTAAGAATTTCTTGTGTTGTTGCTTCAAGTGCATTTTCGTATTCTTCTTGCAATGATTCTGAAATTACATTAACTCGTTCGTTAATTGCTGATTCAAAAATAATTGCGGTTTTATTCATAAAATCTTCGCTTAAGTCTTCACCATTAAAAATTGCTTCGAGGTGTTCGGTAGCAGGTACAACTGCTTTACCTTCATCACCTTTTGATTTACCTTCAATACTTTTCTTATTCTTCTTATCTTTACCAGAAGTTTTATCTTCTACTTCTTGTTCGCCTGATGTTCCTCGAACAAGTTCACCACCATCACCTTTACCAGTAACATCATAAACATCAGGTTTTTTCTCGGTGAGTACATCTGTATTTACTTGATAATTATCCATATCCTGTTTCCTTGAATAGTTCGTTGAAATGAAGTCAGCAACAGAGGATTCCTCGTTTACTTCTACTGAATCTTCAATTAGATTTTCTCGTTCCATTTGACTGGCTCCTTTACATTCTTTTTATATATAATAATTAAAGTTTTGAAAGAAATTTCTTAAAAATATCTATGGTTTTTTCTTCCAAATGTTTCGTTGAGGTTTTCTGGAGTTCACAACACATCTTATGAATATCTGTTTCTTTAAGAATGCCATTATCCCAAACCCACTCTTTCCCCTCCATGATACCATTTACAAATGCATCTGGAGCAGATGGGTCTGCTACAATATCTACTGCGGAAAGCATAAAATCGTTTTGAACTTCGTTGATACCCGTATCCAATTTTTTTAATGACCCCATACCTCTTGAAGAAACACCTAAACTGGCACCTTCTGCCATAAGATTTCTTACAATTTTACCCATAGGGGTTTCCATAATCTTTGCTTTACCATATACATTATTACCATCTTCTTTAAGTTCTTTAATAATATGAGATACGCGGTCAAGATTTACAGTAGGACCTTGTGGATGATTAAGTTCACCTAACGCACGGTTTTTAAGTACATGGTGGTCATTATATCTCTTAACTTCTTTCATCAAAATTCCACGAGGATATACTCTACCATTTCTATTTCTCTTTTCTGATTGCATAAAAATACCATCGATATAGAAAGTATTTTTACCAGTTGCCTCATCAAGTTCGGTAATAAATTGAACTTCTTCTGTTACTTCTGTAATTAGTTTCATTTTTTGTCCTGTTCTTTACCTTCTTCTTTTTTCATTCTGTGGTAGTTTGCTCTAACTTTATCTTTTTCTTCATCAGATAGTCTCATATATCTGTCTTTATCCATACCATAAAGAACTTCTTTATCGGAATCATAATCCTGTTCAGTATCTTCATTTGCCCTGCGAGGAACAAAGCTGGTTCCGTCTCTTCCTCCCAATGCACCAGCCGCTCCTCTAACCGCACCACCCAATGCTTTTTTAGCCATTCCACCAACTGCTTTTAATGCTCTACCCCCAACTTTCTTCAGAAGTCTACCACCGATTGCCCTTGCGGCTGTCATTGCTAGTGGAATAAGAGGAAGAAATTCGTCAAGTCGTTCTATTTCTTCTTTTAAAAAATCTTCTGCGGCTGATTTAGAATTAAATTCTTTGATAACTTTATCATCATCATTATAGACACACCATGTTCCGTTTGGTTTTTCTTTGATGTAACCCTCATTCTGTATTTCATCATCATCGATTTCTTTTCGCCGAACTTTTCTTCGATTCTTTAAATATTCATCAGATTCATCGGAATCACCGTCATTATCAATATCGCTGTCTTCGTCACCCACAGGGTCTAATTTTTTAAGTTTTCTTTCTGAAAGAGACATGGCCATCTTTTCATAAAGCAACTGTTCTAAAGAATCCTTTGCTTTTGACAGGTCTGTTTTATTTATTTCATGAACTATTTTTTCTGATGACATTAGTATTTCCTTTTATCCTACTTTATGTAGTGCCCTTTTAGAAAAATCCGACATTCGATTAAAAGATTCTGAAGATTCTGCTAATTGGTGCCTCATTTTAATTTGATTATCTCTTATAAGTTTATCATGAATCTTAATAATATTCCTTGCTTCAGTCAAAGTGATTGTTTTATAATCTCCATTTTCAAATATGAAATTGATATTATTTTCACCAATGACTACTTCTTGTAAAGTATTTATAATATTTCTAGATTCATTCATTATGGCGCCCATATCCTTTGCAATAAAGTACAACAATTCTTCCATATCTGAATCTGCTAGGTCTTTAACATGAACAGAATTTTCTTTAACCGTTAAACTCTTTTTTGGAATTCCAGCTTTTAATGCTGACTGTACCAAACCTCTTGCATCTATATTGTTCTCAAATCTGTATTCATCAAGTCCAACACGACCATACCCTTCAACAACAACTGATTCATTTGTATCATTATTGATATCAATATCATCGCCTAAAATATCCTGTGAGATTTCGATTTGTTTATCCTGTAATTTATCATCAACCATATTTTTTATAGAATCATCAAACGATGAACGAAATATATTGATATTATCGTCCAAAAGTGCTTTTAACATATCTTGTGTAGTTTCCATTAATATTCTTCCATTTCTTGTTCTTGTTCTTGTTCCATACCCATATTTTCTTCGGCTGATTTTTCCTCTGAAATTTGAGAATCAATCATTTTAATTTCTTCTTCAGTTTGGTTAAGTATATTTTTCCTTACCCAACTTGTCGAATAATATCTACCTATATATTCATCTACCGTACTTAACAAATCTAATCGTTCTTTCATGATTTCTGTTTGCTTTAATTCAGAAAAATATGAATCTTCATGCCATTTAAATGAAATGTCTTGATATACTTGTTTCCAATCTTCTTCGGTTATAATTCCCTTTAAAAATAATTGGGTTTTAAGAAGTTGAAGAAATAAATCACTAAATCTAGTTCTTAATCGTTCAATAAATTTATAAAATTTGACTTCATCTCTCGTAATCTCAGCAGAACGACCCATATTGAATCCATTGTCTGCTTCCATTCTACTGACAGGAACATTTAAAGAACGATAAACTTTCTTTAGAAGATATTCAACATCTTCCATTTCACCAAGATTTTGTCCACCATCAAGGGTAGAAATCTCAGTTCCTCGTCCACCTTCTCTTCGTGGTAGCCAATAATCTTCTAACATATGAAGGTGGTTTCTATCGTCTCTCATTTCTCCAGTGTTAGCATCATATACCATTTTATTTCTATATCTGTTCATCAAACTTTTGATATATTGTTCTGCTTTTTGTTTTGGTAAATTACCAACATCAATATAAAAGAGTCTTCTTTCTGGCGCACGAGATATACGGTAAATGACCACTGCATCTTCAATTTGACGAAGCATATTAATTGGACGAATTGCTTTTTGTAAATATCCAACTACTCGTTTAGTTGCAGAGTCTATAACACCAGAGTGTGTATAAAGAATTGAATCTTTTTGAATTTTAAGACCACTCGATGTAGTTTGATATGCTGAATTTTTATCTATATTTGTATATATATAAAATTCTTCTACTTTTTTGACCACTGGAATTTGAGCATTCCCTTGTCTTTCATTACCCTTTTCTATTTTTTTAATTTTCTTAATCTTTACTGGGTCAATTGGGCGGAGTTCTTGTATTCCACGATGGGGTTTTTCATTATCAATCACAATATGATAAAATAATTTACTATCAATATACCATCTTCGGTATATGTCATATGCTTTATTTTTAAAATTAAGTAATTTTATAACATTATTATATTCTAATTCTATTTTATTTTTAATATTTTCGGATAGTTCTACATTTTCTAATTCAATATATACTGGTTTTTTATCCGTTCCTAATATTATCGAATCATTAACAATATCCTCTACAGCATTATCTACTTCTGGATACATTGCCATGGAACGGTATCTATTGATAAGGGTATTCTCATCTCGCATCGAACCTGCGAAATCAATGTGTGTCCCTAAAATTCCACCTGCTTCAACTGTAAAAGCACCATCATAATTATCAGGTGCAACAAACGACTTGACCGATTTTTTGTCGGTCATTTCATCTGGTTTTTTTTCTATTCTAAATCCGAACAAGTCTAGTGGCATAATATATTTTCTCCTTCACTCTATTTATGTGTCCGCAACTTGGTCGGTGATATCACCACCACCTTTGGTTGATTTTTCTGTCCAGAAATCATACGCTAAATTAACACTAAATTCGGTTATGGAATCCGCAGTATCATACGACAAATCTACAGCAGCGACTTCAATGGGCCAACAATTGTGTAGTTCTATTGTTCTAATTTTCTTATCATCTTTTTGACTTAGCATGGACACTTGCCATTTTGTTGCTAAATTTGACACATTAGGGTCTGTAGTTATATTTCCAACATGGGAATTTATTGCGTTTGACCAACTCACAAATTCGCTTCGTAAGTCCGTCATACCAACACCACCTTTACCTTTTATCGATGTGTCAGCATCGTCAATTATGGTAATTGCCCATTCAGCAAACATTCTATCTCCAG
>NZEE01000091.1 GCA_002688965.1 archaeon
TAAAATACTTCCACCATAAAAAATAGTCAGATCATTTGGCAAAGACCTAGAATTAACAGGATGTGTAAACCCCATGCCATGAGTCCCCTCATGAATATAAGTATTAAATCCTCCCCTATATGTAGCATTGTCAAGGGGGTTAACACTTATTTCAACTAAATAAAAATTATCATTTGCATCTTCCCAAGCACCAGTAGCTCCGCCATCAATACCTTCTTCTCCAAAACAAAAAAACGCTCCATTTCTAATATTTTTTCCATTATAAAGATCTAAGTAAACTTGAGGATTATCAGTTCTAATTTTCTCCATAGGTTCAAAGAAATCAAAAGTTGAAATCCAATCTGCTAAAGATTCACAATAACCAATTTGACTTTGTGGAGTTGGGCCTCCTTTCAAAGTTTCGCCATCAAAAAACCACTCTCCATCCCTGGTTCTAGTGTTTCCTGTCCAAGTAATAAATTGTTTAGGAGGATATTTAAATCCTTTTTCAGAGACTACGTCATCATAATGATTATCAGCTTCGTCATATCTTTCAACTAAAACTCTAATTGTATCGCTAGTTGTTTCTCCAAATTCATTAGTAGCACTTATAATTAAATCTCTAGAGCCATGATCACTAACATTATAATTTGCTCCAGAATCTAAACTTAATCCATTTCCCTCATGTTCTAACCATAAAGCCCTAGTTGTATAAGGGGCACTCAATTGCCAACCAAAAGGAGCAGCATTATCCCAATTATGTTCAAAACTATTGTCTAAAACATTAAATCCCCAAGTATACAAACTAGCATCATCAACACCACTATTCAAATCTAAAGTATGAATTGTCCCTCTAGGACTAACACCATCCCATTGATTAAATCTAACATCATCAAAACTCAAAACAGGAGCAATATTCTCAACAGTAATCATACTAGTTAAAACTTCACTTTCAGCACCATAAGGTAAATCTCTAGCAAATGCACTTATCTCAAATTCTCCAGGAACATCACTCTTAAATTCAAATTCCGTACCATTCTCTTCAGAAATTTCTCCATTAACTCCCCAAAAAATATCTACAGGATTATTTTCAGTATCAGTAACATCTACACTATAAACAACTCCTTCCCCAACTCCAGTTTTATCTCCATTACTAGAAACCAAATTACTAATAAAAGGTTCAGTATCAACTTCTTTTCCAAAATTATCAGCTAAAGTAAAAAATTGTTCAAACGTATAAGGATCCCCAAAATTATCAGCTAACCCAAAAAAATCATCAAAATCCACATCATTATCTCTATCTATATCTCCAGTAAAAGTTCCATGGCTAAAGATTTCAACACCTTGAGCTAATTTACCTCTCCTCTTACTAATATTTAAAATTCCATCTATAGTATAATTAACATTATTTTCTAAAGAACCAAAATTTCCTCTCCTTTTCTCAACTTCATCAACATTAGTTTCATAATCTAAATTTACAGAACTTTCATCTTTCAAAGAAATCTCTTTACTAGAACTAACTACATTGTCTGTACCACATCCTACTAAACTAGCTAAACTTAATGCCCCTACTCCTAAAGCTCTTCTAATACTTTTATACATACTAATTTCAGGAGTTTTAATCATATTTAAGCGTTACTATTAACTAAGAGTGAATAATTAAAAGAGAAAACTTTATATTGAAAATTACATATTTTAGAGACAAGAGGTGTTAAATATTCGAAAGCCACCAATTTTGATAGTTGCAATACTCTTTTCCATAGTGTTTCTTACCAATATAACAACTGTTTCAGCTGATGGAGTTTCAGGAGAATGTGATCCTAATATAAATGGTTGGTATCAAACTGGTTTTGGAGATGATGCAAATTGTTTTTATTGTGATGAAGATGGAGATCTCTGTTTAGATAATTCCTTTGAAGGAACTAATTGTATAGACAACAATGTTTATGATCCAGATTGTACTTATTATGGAAATAAAGAAAAAGGACTAACAAACATCTTCGCCCCCCCAAGACAATTCGATTTCTGTGATGATGGAATAAATAATGATGGAGATGACAAAACAGATTTCGCAGATTCAGATTGTGATGAAGAAAATTTAAATTCCTGGTCTCAAAATCCTCCAACAGTAGACGAAGGAAATCCTTTAACATTAACATGTATTTTCGCTCCAACAGTCTATGACCCTTCACAACCAAGTAACAGTAGAAGTATCACTTTAAGCAATTTACCAGAAAGCAACAGACCAACTGTAAACGCATGGTACACTTCACAAAGTTTCTGCGGAGATAAAACTTGGTCAGGAAACACAGTTTCTTTCTCTTGCCCATATGCAGCAACTATAGATTGTGAATCAGTCCAAGAATCAGATGTAGACCAAATTCAAGCTAACATAAACACAAATTACGCTTCTTGCTCATCAAAAGGAGGAACCACATCAAAACCAGCAGGAAAAACTTGTGACGTAACCCCTTCAGAAGAAGGTGATTGTTATATAAATTGTAGAAATGATTTAAACGACAATGATGGAGACGGTTTAACAAATTTTGAAGAAGAAACTACAGGATCAGATGGAGTAATAACAGATCCAAACAACCCAGATTCAGATGGAGATGGTACAAGTGACGGACCTCTAGCTCCTCCCGGTTGTGATTGTAATCCAGGACCAGATCCAGCTCCAAATAACCCGGATGAAATTTGTGGAAATTTAGTTGATGATGATGTAAACGGAGAATCAGATTACGATACAAAACAAGATTTAGATATGAATTTTAGACATGGAGATTCAAAATGTCCAGTTTCAATATCTCAAATATCATTATCAGAATCAGCAATAGCAGCCTCTTCAAACTTTGATATAACTTGTTCAGTACTTCCAGTAGTAAACGGTTTTAATTCAGTCTTCGCCTATTTGGACAATAACAAAGATGGATCTTACAACACAGGAGATCAAGATTTTTCATGGAATGATGCAACAGATTTCTGGTCAGGAGGCTCATCAGTAACATTCGCATCAAGAACAATAACAAATGTAGGCTCTCATAACATAGCTTGCGGTGTTTATTCATCAGGTTCAGAACCTCAAGATCGTTCATACCAATCAGGTGTAGATCAAATAACAACCCTAACAGTAATACCTTCAGCATGTTCAGAAAGATCACAACCAGATTGTGCAATTATATCCGATTGTAAATGGGTGGCAGAATGTTCTCCAACAACACCAAAACACTATAGTGGCTATACAGATGGGGAATGTATCCAAACCTCAACAAATCCAAATTATGGATGTAGCACAAACTTCTGTGGAGCAACATGTGATGGAGGGAATTTATTAGATGTATGTACAGCAACATCACAATGTTCTGGAAAAGTTTATCAAACTAACACTCCAAGTTGTAATGAAACTACATGTGGATGTGAATATTCTAACTGGGTTTCCCAAGCTTGTAACCTAGCTAACTGTAATGCAGATTGTAACGCAGGAACTTTCGACCCAACAGGAGCATTATATTGTCATCCTTCTGGAGACATATATGAAAGAGTTAATGGTTGTTCAGCTTCGTGTACATGGACAGATGCAGCAGCTAATGATAACTTACAAACTACTTGTCAAAACACATGTTCAGACCCAGATGGACAAACATTCACAGCTCAAGGAGAAGTAACAGATTCAGATAAATGTAGTTCAGGAACAACATGTCCAGCACCAACAATAGATGTAGATTCATGCTCAGGAACAACTTTAACCGAATATATATGCTCAGGAGTTGACGCATCCTCCATAACTTTTGATTGTAACAATCTAGAAAGTTTAAATTTAGACGAAACATTAGATACTTGTTCTTGGACAGATTTTGGATGTGATGCAGGAGGTTTAGGAGCATGCGCCCAATTAGACTCAAATTCAGAAAGCTGTGATCCTTTCGATTTAATAAGTGGTTCAACCATGTCAGATTATGAAGCAACTCCAGCTTCATGTCAAAGAAGTTGTACAGGAAATAATTGTTGTTCTGTAACTACCAGCACATCAGATGGTTCATGTAAAACTCAAGTATTAGAGGGAGTAACATACACAAGTTACCACAATGCAGGCGGACAAAATGTTTGGGGAACTTCAGCAAACCCAACAGAAATCTGTGGAGATAGTTTCGATAACGATTGTAATGGATATACAGATTCAGATGATCCAGCATGTGTCACAATAACTTCAATCACAACACCTCCAGCACAAGTAACTCAACAAGATAACTTCGAAATGAGATGTGGCTCAACAATAGATTCAAATTGTGTAGGCATGACAATCTCAAATGGTGTATGCGATTTTGTTGAATGGCAAGGATTAGAAGCAGTTTTCTCTTGCAGAGCAACAGGAGTAGGAAATATAGATATGACCTGCTTTTTATCAAACAAACCAGATTCAACTTGTCAAGTGGGAGGCCAAGGAGGACCAGTAGCAACCCCAACACACTCAGAATTACCAGAATCAACAATTTCAATAGCATCAGAATGTACTCAAAGATCAGTAGCTGATTGTGCATTTGGTGCAGCCTGCGAATATTGTCCAACCTGTGGATCTCCAGGAAATACATTTGAAGCTAATCCAAAATTTTCCTCAGGATACACTCCTCCGGGATTATGTGTTACAGCAGGAGAATGTTCTCAACAAGATAAATATACTTGTAAAGTAAATGAATGCGGAGCAACATGTGATAAGGACATAATAGATTCTTGTCTAGGTTATCAAACCTGTGCTTTAACAACTTCCTGCGGTTGTGAAGATTTAGGATGTACACCAACTGAAATAGGACAACACGCATCTCATTCAGGAGACCCAGGAAACGATTACATTTGTGCTGGGAACATAGGATCTCAAGCATGGATAATTTCAACAGCTGTTCAAGCAGAAAATCAATATTCCTGCGCAGATGGTAAAGACAATGATGGAAATGGTTTAACAGATTGTGCAGATTTAAGCTGTAATGGAATTAATGGACCAGGAAATGCTTTGTGTTGTAATGGAGCCTCAGCTCAACAAACTTGCGGAGTTTTAGATGTTGCTTGTACTTTAGAAAATATACCAGAATTCGGACAAGTCTCATCATGTCTAGATGATAACACAAATAGAGGGCAAAGCGTATCCTATTCATGTCAAGCAAACACATGTCAAGCGAATGCACCTCAAGCTTGTGATATCGAATGTTCTAATAATGGATGTTGTGTTCCAGGACAAACTTCCTGTGCTCAAGAAGGAGAATTAGCTCAAATAGATGGCTTCCAAGATATTTGCTCACAAGGAAACTGGGTGGGTTCAGAATGTACTCTAACCGGCTGTACATCCACAGATCCAACTAATTTTGAATGTTTAGAACCTGCTCATTGTCAAGGATCAATCCCAGGAAACTGTGGGGAAGTAACATGCAACAGTTTCTTATGTGGAACTCAAAGAGCAACCCCCACAATAGCTGTATGTGAAGCTGTAAAAACAACTCAAGGTTACGAATGTGCTGAAGTATATCAAGATCCTTTAGAAGCATGTTTAGAAGAACCAACAAATCCAGGAGAATTCAATTGTAATTTTGCAGGAGAACCAGATTTATGTTCAAACACACATCCATTGGGATATGATGCAGGTTGTAGCGGAAACTTTTTATGTGATGTAGACCTATGTGGAATATCTCCTGGAGCTTGTAGTTTATGCTACACTCAATGCTCAAATGCGGTAGCAGATCCAACACTAGCACCATCTGATATTTCCTCATGTAACGATTTAGCACAAAATGATTATTGGGAAAACACCAATATTTGCGGAGGCATACAATGAAAAAAATAATTTTGTTAATTTTAGCAGTTCTAATTTTTATACTTGCTTTTTCCAAAAGTGGAATAGCACAAGAAGATGACATTAATATCGGAGTAGAAGAATACAACTTAGAAACTAATTTTGTAAGAATCCAAATTTACAATGATTTATCTTATGATTTACATAATGTAAAATACCAACTAGGTTCTTTATCCCAAAAAAAATTAACTGATACATTCGAACAAGGAACCGCAACAGGAAAAACTTTCTCCTTAAAACCAGGGACATATACATTTACAGTTTTCTCAGATGAAATAACGACCACAAAAGAATTAGTACTTCAAAAGTCATTCAAAGAGTCTCTAAAAGAATATGAAGAAGCAAGAGTGAATGTAAGAAGAGAAGTTCAAAGAGAAAAATCAATTGAAAGTGAAATAACAAAAAATAGTCCAATAAAAGAAGGAGGAAAAAATTACACAAAACCAATTTTAATAGCTATTCCAATAATTGTTATAATAGGAATAATAGTATACATTTTAACAAAAAAGAAAGATGAAATATAAATTAATTTTAGCAACTGCATTTTTATTTTTAGTATTTTTAAATAGCTCCGAAGCCATTTGTTGTGGAACTGGTTGTTTCGCAAACGCAAATGTTTGCTGCACTCCAGCAGGTGGTGGACCAACAGAAGGCTATGTTGGTTGTTATGATATAAATCTAGATGATAATGGCATAATTGATCCGCAAGATTATGTCTGTCCAGAAGCAGTATTGGGAGCATGTTTAACTTGTGGAAATTGTGATGATATAACAAGAGAATGTGAATGGACTCCAACAACTCAAGGTGAATGTAATGGATGTGAAACAACATATGATGATGAGGGATTTCCAGCCGGGTCTATGTGCACTACAGGCTGTCCTGAGGGGGAGCAAAAATGTGAAGATGAAACATGTCAAATTGATTGCTCAGTACCAAGCTGTTCTACAGATGGAAGTGATGGTGAGTGCTGTATAAACGCAAACCCAGACGGAGTATGTGATCCCAACTGTGTAGAAGGCCAAGATTTAGACTGTGGTGGAGGTGGAGGAGCGCCTTTCTGTGGAGATAACTTATGTGATGCTAACGAAGATTGCTCATCCTGTTCATCAGATTGCGGTGTCTGTTCACCTTCTCCAGCTTGCGGGGACAATGTTTGTGATCCTAATGAAGACTGTAATTCATGTTCTTCAGATTGTGGCATATGTGAAACTCCACCAGTTTGTGGAGATAGTATTTGTGATCCTAATGAAGACTGTAATTCATGTTCTTCAGATTGTGGAACCTGTGATATTTGTACAAATAGTTGCAGTGACGGTTGTTGTGATGCTGGAGAAAATTGTAATTCCTGCTCTTCAGATTGTGGTGTTTGTGAACCTTCTCCAACATGCGGCGATAATTTATGTGCTCCTAATGAAAATTGTAATTCCTGCTCTTCAGATTGTGGTGTTTGTGAACCTTCTCCAACTTGTGGAGATAGTATCTGTGACCCAAATGAAGACTGTAATTCATGTTCCTTAGATTGTGGGATTTGTCAAGTGGGTGGGGGAGAATGTACTGCTGCTGAGGGAGATTGTTGTTTACCAGCTTCCCAAGGAAACACTTGTGATTTAGATTGTCCAACAGGTGTAGATCCAAACTGTAACGAAGGGGCTTCAAAATTAAAAGATAATCTTTGTAATGCAGATTTAGATGATGCTTGTGATCCAGATTGTTTAACAGGTATAGATCCAGATTGTGCTATTAAAGGAATTGCATGTACATCTCAAACAGATATTGATGGTATAGTTGAAGATTGTTGCTCCCCATTAGTTGATGACATTTGTGATTTAGATTGTCCATTCGGTATAGATCCGGACTGTGATTTTGCTCACGGAGTAGCATGTGATAATGATGGAGATTGTGATTCAAACGAAGGTTGTGGTTGTTCAGATTGTCAAGACACTCCAGAATTGACTTGCGTCTCAGGACTATCTTGCTGCGGCTTAACATCTGATAAAGAAGTCTGTTCAGGAGATGTAGATAATGATGAAATATGCGATTTCCTAGACTATTGCATAAACGTTCCTGACACTCAAAACAAACATGATAAACAAGATGATACAGATACAGATTGTTATGTAAATGGAGAACGTTCTCTAGTATTTGGAAACTGTGGAGATCAATGTGATTTTGAAGATAGATGCTTTGACGCATTTGGTAGTAAACAATGCTGCAATGATTTAGGTGGAACAACAGGAATAGGAACTTTCTTTGGATTCACTTCAGACTGTGGATATGTTGAAGGTCAGAACAGCGTAGGTTGTTGGTCAACTTGTGTAGAACAAGATGGAGAAAACACAATAACTTATGAAATTGGTCAATGTATTGAAGGAACAAGAATAGTAACAAAATTAGTAAATAAAGTTGCAACAGAAAGCTTTGAAGAAGTTTGTACATCCATCCCCTTAATACCTTTCTACACTAATTTTAGTATAGCAATTACATTCTTAATATTAGCTATTTATTACATTTCAAGAAAAAAATAATGCGGGCCCGACGGGATTTGAACCCGCGACAACTAGCTCTCCCCTTTTCTTTTGATTAAACTTTTTTCAAAAGTTTAAGAGGCTAGGGCTTTTGATACTTTTTTATTTTCTAAATAAAGTTCTACCAAGCTGAGCTACGGGCCCAATAATTCCACCCGCACTAATACTCAAGAATAAACTCAAATTTCCCTTAATAAAACTTTCCAACGGAAATAATCCAAAAGGTAAAATAAATATAACAAAGTAAACTAAAACATTAAACCACTCCAATTCTCTAGAAAATATCAACAAATACAAAAATCCCAAACTACCAATCAACAATCCATATTCTACACCTAAAAAATTACTTAAAAATACTCCAAGACCAACAAAAAACACAGTACTTCTAGCTAAAAAATAATAAACTAACAATCCAATTAATATACCAACACTAAAAACATCAATTCTAACAAAAAACAAACTTACAAAAAGAAGTAATAAAACAAATCTCTCACCAATTAAAAAATATCTCTCACCATTTTTAACTTCTTCTTTAGTTATTAACCCTAAGACTTTACCAAATACTAACCCAAAAAAAACTAAAACATTATACATAAGTAATTTAATATATTAAAACTTATTTAAGCTTTATTATGGAATATGAAGTAATAATATCAAAAAAAGATCCAGCATCTATGAACATTGGTAATGCACTAAAAGAATTAGACTATCATGGAAAGTTACATGTAATTCAAGAAAGATCAATTTACTCAAAAGATTTAGATCATGAAGAAAACTTCCTTATATTCGCAACAAAACACGAATCAACATCACTAAAAAAAACTTTAACAGTTCACAACCCAGGGAATTGGGGAAAGGCAGATTTAGGAGGTAAAGATTTTAACTTACCTCCATCAACGGCATCTATCTTAAAACAAGCTTTCTTAGAATTAAAAACTAACAACAATTTAGATTATGAAACTTCAGGAGAAGCAACTCATCATGGACCAGAATTAAATACACCATCTTTATTCATAGAAATAGGCTCTTCAAATTTACAATGGAAAGACCCAAAAGCTGCAGAGGTAATAGCTAAATCAATAATTTCATTAACATCTAAAAAAATCCCCAAATATAAAACAGCTATTGGAATTGGAGGGGGACATTATATGCCTTCTTTCAACAAAGTTTTAGAAAGAACTAATATCGCTTTATCTTATATTTGCCCAAAACACAATTTAGAACTATTAAATGAAGATTTATTACAACAAGCTATAAAAAATACTACAGAAAAAGTTGACTTTATATTACTAGATTGGAAAGGATTAGGTTTAGAAAAAGAAAAAATAAAAAAACTAACAGAAAATTTAAATCTGCCAGTTAAGAGATCTCAAAACGTACTTTCAGACGAAGAGTTTAAGCTCTAGGTTTTCGCTCATATTTATCTCTACATTGAGTGCTACAATAAACTATATTATTACTAGTTACCCCTTTTCCAATAACAATACCACCCTCAGGGCCACAACCAGCACATTTTCTATATTCTGTAGAAGCTGAATGCTCTTGTACTATCCTTCCTAAACTCTCGTCTATGTCTAATTCTCTCTCAAAATTTCCGTGTAAATCTCCTAAATTCATTGTGCTCTTTTTCTTAACGAGACGATTTATAAAGTTTTCTATAAGAATTAAGGTTCAGGACAATCAGTAATTCCGCTAGTAATTATCTCAAGCCTATCCTGACATAATCCTCCATCTAAATGAGGAAATACTTCAATTTTATTTACATCATTAACAGGACCACCTTCTAAAGCATTAACTACAGTTCTAGCAAGAACTCTTTGTATTTGTTGGAAACTACCGCCAGCAGTTTGTTCAAAAGTAGCTGAACTTCCATCGCTACCAGAAACTCTAACAGTTACATGATCTATAGGCTGTTCCCCATCATTATCTACATTTAATTGCACAGTTGTTGCTTCAGCTCTATTATCAACACAAACTTTACTTACTTTAACAGAAGTGCTTAAACAATCCAAAGAAGTTGCCAATTTTGCATCAGCTGCAGAAGTAGCTTCTTCAACCACACCACTTTGAATCCAATTAGAAATTAATACAAACAAAGTAATTACAAATGCTATCAACAACACCGCGGATATTAACGGTGAAAGTCCTCTTTCCATAAAAACCATAAAACACCCTTTACTTTATAAGTTTTTCTAATTAACATTTTTCAATTTTATCAATGATAACTTTACTCTTTTCACACAAGGATTCACTAGTAGATTTAGCATATACCTCAACTAAACTAGGAGTTTTAACTTTCTCATTTAAATCTAACAAATTATTCTTTTTCAAAATTCTATTGGGAGCAGAAACAGGATTCTCAGAACTAAAATCAGCAACACCCAAATCACCATTATCATTCAATACTCTAATAACAACATTACTAACATCTTCTCCAAAATTATCTAAATTAACTCCTACACTACTAGCCTCATCCAAACTATCAACGCAAGCATTAACAACCCTAATATCAATACTATTACAATCTAATTGTCTCTCTAATTTACTAGTAGTTTTATCTATAGTTTCATCAACAACATCACTCTGAACAAAATTAGTTACAACAACAAATATAGTAATTACAAAAGCCAAAGTCAAAACACTGGCTATCAAAGGACTAACACCTTTTTTCATATTATAACTAAAACACACAATTCTTTATATATTTTTCTCATACAATCACTTTCATGGTAAAAACAGCAATAATCTTAGCAGCAGGTTACGCAAAAAGATTATATCCATTAACCAAGAATTTCCCAAAACCATTATTAGAAATAGAAAAAAATAAACCTGTAATTAACTACATTATAGAAAAACTAGAAAAAACAGATATTGAAAAAATATACCTAATAACAAATAACAAATATTTTAACCATTTTATAAATTGGAAAAATAATTTAAAAACAAATTTAAACATAGAAATAATAAATGATAATACAAAAACAGAAGAAACTAGACTAGGAGCAATAGGAGATTTAAATTTCACAATAAACAAATTAAATTTAGCTGAACCTTTACTAATTTTAAGCGCAGATAACCTATATGATTTTGAGTTAACTCCAATAATGAACTATTTTAAAGAAAAAGAAAAAGACACTACAATCTTAATAGAACAACCAGAAGAAATAATAAAATTAACATCCTCAGTTAAAATAGATAACAACAGTAAAATAACATTATTTGAAGAAAAACCAAAAATACCAAAATCTTTACTAGTTTCTATAGGAATCTATCTTTACACAAAAGAAACTGTAAACTTAATCCAACATTATCTAGATTCAGGAAATAATCCAGACCAACCAGGTAGATTTTTACAATGGCTATACAAAGAAAAAGAAGTTCATGGTTTAACTATTAATGAAAGATGGTTTGACATAGGTTCTTTAGAATCTTTAGAAAAAGCAAGAAAGGAATACAAACAGAAACCTTTATAAATATATTAAATAAACAAATTGTAAGATCTTATTCTGATCAAAATGACTAAAGAATATTTAAAAACAGGAACTACAACCGTTGGTATCAAGTGCAAAGAAGGTTTAATCCTAGCAGCAGATAAAAGAGCTGGCGGTGGAATTATAGTAGATAAAAGAGCACAAAAAATCTACCAAATAACAGATAATATAGCATTAACTATGGCTGGAACAGCATCTGATGCTCAATTAATAACTAAATTAATCGGTGCAGAATTAAGATTAATGGAAATAAGAAAAGAAAAATCAGTTACAATCAAAGAAGCAGCAAATTTATTATCAGGAATTGTATATCAAAATATAAGAAGACCTTCAATGATTCCCGGAATATCTCATTTCATATTAGGTGGAAAAGATGCCACAGGATTTCATATTTTCGATGTTTATCCAGATGGATCATTATCTGAATGTAAGGATTTCATCTCTTCTGGTTCAGGATCAGTTATGGCTTACGGAGTTTTAGAAACTTTATATACTCCAGAACTACCATTAAAAGAAGGTGCAGAATTAGCTATTAAATGTTTAAACGCTGCAATCCAAAGAGATATGAATTCAGGTGATGGTTTCGATATTATCTCAATAACAGAAGAGGGCGTGAAAAAAGTTGCATCAAAAGAACTTTTCCAGAAAATTACTTTATAATTATTCTAACACGGTGAAATTGTAAATGCCAGACATTTTAAAAGAAATAATGAAAAGCGTTCCAGAAAGCGCAAAGATTTCTGACGCAGTTTTTGAAGGAGCAAATATCGTTCTATATACTAAGAGCAGAGATTTCTTCTTAGACAATAATGGAATAATAAGAGATATAGTGAATACTATAAAGAAAAGAATTGAAGTCAGACCAGATCCAGCTATGACTATGGATTTAGAACAAGCAGAAAAAACAATAAAATCAATAGTCCCAAAAGATGCAGGGGAAGTTAATATCATTTTCGATGCACAAAGATCAAGAGTAATAATAGAAGCAGAAAAACCAGGATTAGCAATAGGAAAATCTGGAGAAACATTAAAAGAAATAAAAAAACAAACTTTATGGGTTCCTTTAGTAAGAAGAATCCCCTCAATAAGATCAAAATTAATAGAAAATATTAGAACTGTACTATATGAAAATAATGATTACAGGAGAAATTTCTTAAATAAAATAGGAGAAAAAATCTACAATGGTTGGCAAAGAGAGAAAAAGAACGAGTGGGTTCGTTTAACAGTATTAGGAGGAGGAAGACAAGTAGGTAGATCATGTTTCTTAATTCAAACTCAAGAATCTAAAATTTTATTAGACGCAGGTGTAGATGTGGCAGCTCCAGAAAAATATGCCTATCCTTTTTTCGATGTTCCTGAGTTTAATGTTAATGAAATAGATGCAATTATCTTATCACACCCCCATTCAGATCATTCAGCTATGATCCCTATGTTGTTCAAATATGGTTACAGAGGCCCAGTATATTGTACTGCTCCAACAAGAGATATAACCGCTTTAATGACTTTAGATTATATTGGTGTAGCTTTCAAAGAAGCAAAAAAAGCACCTTACTCATCTAGTGATGTAAAAGAAATGGTAAAACACACAGTTTGTTTAGATTATGAAGAAGTCTCAGATATAACTACAGATGTTAGATTAACACTTTATAACGCAGGTCACACTATAGGTTCAGCAATGGTACATTTACACATTGGAAACGGATTACATAATTTCCTTTACACAGGCGATTTAAAATATCAAAAAACCCAATTACTAGAACCAGCAATGACTAAATTCCCAAGATTAGAAACAGTAATGATCGAAGCAACTTATGGTGGAAAAACTAACACATTACCTGAAAGAGAAGAATGTGAAAAAGAAATAATAGATGCAATCCAAAGAACTATCAAAAGAGGCGGAAAAGCCCTAATTCCAGTTTTAGGAGTAGGAAGGGCTCAAGAAGTAATGCTAGTTTTAGAAAAATTAA
>NZEE01000092.1 GCA_002688965.1 archaeon
AAAGGATACTTGGATAATATTAACGCTTCTTTAGCACATTCATATGTTGGTTCCAGTCAATATATTGAAGATATCCAAACCAGAAAAATAAACTTTTTGTATATACAAAGTGCATTAAAAGACACGTATACATTTTTAACACACGATGAACAATCAAGTTTTTATATTGCGGTCTTAAGAACACACCAAAGAGAAAAATTACGAGAAAAACTAGCCAACGCCGGAATTCAAACCGATATACATTACCCTCCATTACATAAAAGTGAATTTTATAAAAGTTCCAAAAATATCGAGTTGTTAAATACCGACGCGTTATCTGATACAATGTTAAGTATACCAATACATCATAACCTTACTTTTAATGATTGTATACATATTATAGAAACACTAAGAAAATGACACACACTTTTATTATCGCAGAAGCAGGAGCTAATCATAATGGCTCTCTTGAAATGGCTTACCAATTAATTGAAATTGCAGCAACTGCAGGTTGTGATGCAGTTAAATTCCAACTATACGATGGGACGCTGTATAGCAAATTCTCCAAAGAGGGGAGCCACAAACTGCTTGAGTCTATAAAAACCCCGTACGAGTGGCTTCCGCTCCTTAAAAAGCGTTGTGATCACAATAACATAGAGTTTATGGCAACACCGTTTGATGAACAAGCCATTAAGGCTCTAGTCGACATAGGAGTTAAACGAATTAAGGTCGCCGGGTTTGAATCCACAGATATAAGATTTATCAGATTGGTTGCTGCAACAAATTTGCCTTTAATAATTTCTTTGGGAATTGGTACAGAAGATATTTATCTTCGTGCTAATAACCTTTTCCGAGAAATTGTACACGGTAAAACATTGTGTACTGCTAAAGAGGATGTTACTTTTTTACATTGTAATAATGGATATCCAACACCACTAACAGATGTAAATTTATTACAATTAAAAAAACTAGCCAGTACGGGTTTTAACACCGGTTTATCAGATCATACTTTGAGTACAATCGTACCCGCGTTAGCTGTGGCTTTAGGCGCAGTTTGTATTGAAAAACATTTTACAACCTCTAGAAGTCTAGACGGGCCTGATCACGCACACGCATTAGAACCTGAAGAATTAACCGAAATGGTCCGCAACATTCGCGATGCCGAGCGAGTTTTAACCTTAAGAACCGGTATGACAGACAGTGAAAAGAAAACTAGTTTTGCAACCCGCTCGGTTGTAGCGTTGTCAGATATTAAAATCGGTGACATCTTTACAGAGGATAATATAACCACCAAAAGGCCTTTTTACGATGATTCTTATCCTGCAGCTTATTTTTATGATATTTTGGGATACAAAGCATCGAGAAACATAAAACAAGATGAATTATTAATGCGTGGAGATTTAAAATAATGAATATTATAAAAAAAATAAGAGTACGTGATGCGACAGCTATAGATTCAATGGAATTGTGGCAGTGGAGGAACGACCAAATAACACGACAAAACTCTATTAATACCAATATGGTAGAATTTGCTGATCATTGTAACTGGTTTGCAAACGTTTTAACCAATCCCAATAGAAAAATTATGATTGGTTTTAATCATGATAAACAAAATGTAGGTATGGTTCGGTTTGATTTAAACGAAGAACGAACGCTGGCGGTTGTTTCTATCAATGTTAATCCAGACCATCGAGGCAGAGGAATATCTGTATATTTACTTGACGCAGCCCTTAAACAAATACAAAAAGAACACACATTAGTTTTTCATGCAGAGATTAGGCATGATAATATAGCCAGTATTAAATGTTTTACTCGTTGTGGTTTTACCCGTGAGGATACAACTGAAACTTCATATATTTATAAAAATCGTTTAGGCATTATCGACGCAATCGAACAAGTCCGCGTGCGAAATAATGTTAATTGGATGGATTTATTAAGGCTAGCCTTTACATCAGCACCCCAAAAAGCGAGAGAAATTGTTCGTAGTATTAACACAGATGACACAAAAATCTCAGAATTACTCAAACAATTGGGAGAAGAATAAATGTGGGATAATTGTATAATAGTATCAGAGGATGGGGAAGAAACTGATGAATTGACAATTGATGTGGTACCGGCATTTAAACGATATATCAACGATATTCGTCGCCCGCCGAGAGAAAGGGTTTGGTACGACACATTAACCAAAACGTGCTTTGGATCCGAACAAACTTGGTATACATCCAATGGTCATGAATCATTTTTGACATTAGAAGAAAATTTTCTTCCAGATCCGCGTTGGGGTATGGCGTATGTAAATCATTATTTTAGTGCTTTTACTAATAATGATTTGCGTTTATCAAGTAATTTAATAGCTTCTAATCCCGAGATTTTAAATAAAATACCCGGGTCCAAAATTCTAATTGTCGGCGCTGGCCCAACGGCCAATGAGGTTGATTGGAAAGCTTCGGATTATGACTATGTGTTAACATGTAATCATTTTTTCATGAATAAAAAATTATCTGTGATACCTAACATATTATTAGCCTTTATAGGCAATGAAGTTGACACCCAATCTCAAGCTTTTCGAACGTATTTTGAAAATAGTGATACTGTAATTTGTTTTGAAAATGTATCTATTCCCCAAGAAGTGTTCCCACAAATAATCGATCAATATGGTATAGAAAAAACAATGTTTGTACACACTAGGTATCGTTCTAAAATTGGAACAACAGCCAGACTAGTGGCTTTTGCAGCCGAATTAAATCCAAAAGAAGTACACATTGTTGGTATGGATGGTGTCGCTAAAAACGCCAAACATGGTGATTCTACCCCACATTCATTCGAACCGGGTAAACATATTCAAGGAACATATGATTATGATTTATATCGTCATCATTATGTGGTATTATGGGATCAGCTACTAAACGAATTAAACCCCAATATTATATACAAGAATTTGGGAGAGGGTCATGAATTAAATATGTCGACACCAATTACATCTAAGGAATTAACTTGAAAAACAGAAAAGACGTTTGTATACTTATTCAAGCTAGATTAGGATCCCAACGCGTTCCTAAAAAAATGCTCCGCACATTTGATAATGGCGAGACATTAATAACCCGGATTATGGATACTTTAAGTGAATCAACGATTCCGGTTTATTTTTCTTTGTATGAACAAGAACTTAAAAATCATGTAGCCGCTTATACTTGGGCTAAATGGGGCGGTTTTCCGCCCAACTTTAATGTATTTTCCAGAAGTATAGAATCGGCCAATTCCGAAGGCACCCCAATAACAGAAATATATGAATGGTGGGATAAATTACCTTATAAATATGTTATATTGGTTAATGCTTGTTTACCATTTTTAAAGCTAGCAACTATAGAAAACTTTGTTGACGAGTTTTGCGCATCAGATGCTGATGGGGCTTTCGCTGTAATTGAAAAACAGAATTATTTTTGGAACGCAGATGGTGAATTTTTAACACCATTGACAGAAGATGTAATGAACACCAAAACGGCCGGTTCTATTTCTGAAGCAGCCCACGCTTTATATGCTGGAAAACTAGAAGATATAGGAAAAGGCGTTTGGATGGGTGATTTTAATAAGCCCGGGGATATTAAATTAATCCCAATCCACGAATCAGAAATATTTGATATCGATTACGAGTGGCAGTGGGATATGGCAAATAAAATGGTGAGCTATAAATGATTATATTTGTGGATATAGATAAAACAATTTGTACAGATGTAGAAGAATTAGTCCATAAAGAATCGTGGCAAGGTTATTTACGCGAAACCAAAGATTATAGTAAAGCACAACCAATACAGGAAAGAATTGATCATGTTAACAAACTTTATGACGCTGGCCATACAATTGTATACTGGACGGCACGTGGTTCTAAAACCCTTATCGATTGGGAAGAAACAACAAAAAACCAATTTAAAAAGTGGGGCATTAAGTTTCATGAATTGAGGTTTAAGAAACCACACTACGACCTTTTTATCGATGATAAAAATATAAACTCAGAAACATATTTTGAAGGAGAACTAAATGGAACAAGAAAAACAAACAGTTAAAATGAGCAGCCATGACATGAGCCTAAGCGATCAGGCTGTAGGGTGTGTAATGATGGCTCTCACAAAGGGTATGGCAGAACAATGCGATATCACAGATGTATTAAGAGGCTTAAAAATGCGTATGACAGAAGATGGCCTTTTTGTGCTAAATCCACCGCTACTCAAAGTTAAATTTGATGATATGGCGAACGCAACCCCGGGTTTAGTATTAGATGAAGAATAAATGCCCTTATATTACTATATATGTAAGGCCTGCGGAGAGACTAGCAAATTTATGCATAGTTCGACAGAAACGAAGACCGATTGTAAAATCTGCCATTCTCCCGCATTAGAACGCGATCTTTCCACTTTCTTACTTACCAAATCAAAACAATCTAATGTTGATGAAGTCACAAAACGTGAACGACGTATCCGTGAGAAAATTGATATGCATAAGCAAGAATTGGAAAGTTTCAAAGCGGAAGAAAGGAAAACAAAATGACAATTTTACTAACGGTTTCTGCAGTAATCAATGTAGTGTTTTTATGGTATATCTATAGATTCACATCGTGGCATAATAGCTTTTTTGACGATATTGCAACCTTGTTTCAAAATTTGGAGAATTATAGAAATCACGTAGATAGTTTATTTGAAATGCATGTCTATCATGGCGAACCAACAATTCAGGCATTGCTGGAACATTCAGCAGATGTCACAGATGAGGTTGATGCTTTCATAACAGAGAACAATACGATATTTGGTTATATTTCAGATGAAGAATTAGACGAGCTAGAAGCCCAGCGTGCTGCTAGCAAGGAAAAACGCACTCAATCGTTAGGCCTATTAAGAAATAACGGAGTAAGTGTACATGGCCAAAAAACGTAAATGGAAAAAGAATTATTATTTCACTCAAGTTCACGAAGATGCGATTGTAGAATGGTGTAAATCTTCTGATCAGAAGGAAAAAGACAAAATATATAAGGAGGTTATAGACCCGGTACTGAACGAATTAATTGAAAAGATTATTTTCACTTATAAATTCACTTCCTTACCTAATGTTGACATTCTTAGAGAAGATTGCAAAGCTTATACAACAACAGTATTAACTAAATTTGATCCCGATAAGGGATCTAAGGCTTTTACTTATTTTAGTGTTGTAGTAAAAAATTGGTTTATTCATCAAGTAAAAAAGACGCGCAAACGTTTTGATCGAGAGTTAAGCCTTGAGGGTATCGCACAAGTTAAAAAGGATGCTCTTAAAATAACAGTATATAACAATTATCATGAAAAACGAGAGAAAGCTGAATTTTGGCACGCTCTCCAAAAAGAAATTGATGGTTGGTCCCAACTAAAACTTAGAGATAATGAGAAAAAGGTTGTAGAGACAATAAGAGTACTTATTGAGAACGTTGATGACATTGAAATTTTCAATAAGAAGGCTATTTATTTATATATGAGAGAAATTTCTGGTTTAAACACAAAACAGATTGTGAACAGTTTAACCAAAATTCGTGCTAGGTATCGAGATTTCAAAAAAGGATGGGTAGAAAGTGGATAATTTAGAGGATCTAATAGAAGAAGCCCTTAAAAATATCCGTAAAGACCGAGGCAATGCCAACGTTGCTTTGGTTGATATCATGAAATACCTCATGAAAACAGAACGCAGTCATATGGATCTTGGCCAACAATTTACAAAGTATACTGAAATTTCTCAAAAATCAAATGATCAACTAATCAAGGTTTTATCTATCATGAAAAAGGGTGATAAAGATTTTGATGGATTTGCTGATGATGAAAAGGAAGCTATTTTCGAAGAAATTCAAGAAATAGCCGCTTCAAGCGAGGAGTCTCAAGACGATGCCGAAACCGATTGATAAAGAATATTCTTATGGGCAGCTAAACAATCCACACGGCGCTGAAGACTTCCCAACATACGATAGTTCTAGAACAAACCCTCTAGCTAGATTACGTCGACATGTACTTGGTCGTGATAAAAAGAAGGTCGACTTTGCCGATATGGATAAATTCCGCGCGCAAGTGTTAAGGGTCGATATGTTGGAAAATGATGATAAAACAAACATAGGTTTTTTTGATCAACGTTCTCTTATTAACGCCAATGTGGGCGAAAAAGTGAAAAACGGCGCAACATTCGGTGTATATGCTAGAGTGTATTTATTTCATTCAACACCTTTTCCAACAACACTTGATGCCAGCGATCCAGAGTCACAAACTTTAATAGAGCAACATGTGTTTTTCACCGCCTTAAATGCGCATGCAAAACCCCCCGCCCCGGGTGATATTGTTTGGGTTAATTGGTTATCAAAATCCGGACGATTAGACCAATGGAGGGAACCGGTATATCTAGGTCAATTAGACGAAGATACCGGTGCTGGAACAGCATTAGGTAAAGCCTTTAATAGTGCTGCCCGTTCCTTCCGTGAAGCTTCTGA
>NZEE01000093.1 GCA_002688965.1 archaeon
ATGTGGGCCAGGACTAGTTTGTCATGATACTAATTATATTCTGGAATTGACCTCGGATTTTCCAGTCTGTATGACTCCTCCAAATTGTACTCCTTGTGCCAGTTGGATTTTAGGATGGAGTCAAGATATGGATTGTTGTTTTCCACCCACTCCTCAAGGTTGTAACGAAGTTCCAACGCCTGTTGGTGTTGCATTTCCAGATAATGTAGTTGTAACTGGTTGGGATTCTATGGTTGGATTAAATGGAACTGCTTCTTATGCTACTGGTGGATCTGAATGTAATATAGTAAGCTATGAATGGACTCAAGTTTCCGGAACTCCAGTAACCATAAATAATGCTTCATCTGATACGTGTGTAGGACAATCATGTAATACATACACGGCTAACTTTGTAGTACCAAATGTACCTGGTGATCTAGTTTTTCAGTTAGAAGTTTGTGATAATATTTTTGGAGATTTATATACCGGATATTGTAGTAGTCTTAATACACCTGTTACAGTAACGGTTACTGATGATCATCTTATAGGTATAATGGCGGGGGTCGGTGGTTCGATTGTTTGTGCTAATATAAGTTCATGTTCACTTCCAGCTGGAATGCAATTCGATGGTGTAACTTACAGTAACTTGTATACCATTTATTCTAATCCAACCCCCGAAGAGTGTTGTTTATATCAACATGGCTATCCAGCTGGTTATACAGCGACAGAATGTGGAACTGGCTCTCCACTAACTGATTTATATACATGTACTGAGTTAGTTTGTAGTGGTACTCCAACTGCTGTTCTTCAGGATGGAACTTATAATCCACTCCCATCATCAATAATGGTAAATTCCGGTCTCCTTGTGTGGGGTGTTAATAGCTACGATACTGGTGGGTGTGAAATAGTATCTTGGGACTTTAGTCAAACTGATGGAACTGCTGGTTCTTTTGCAGATCTGGGCTCTACAATGAGTATGGATATATTTACTGCACCATCTACACCAGGAATTGTTGAACTACAACTTACCGTTGCTGATACACTTGGTAATACAGGATCAACTCGTGAAATTATATTTGTTGGAACTGCTGGTTGTATGAATTCTTCTGCTTGTAATTACGATGTAAATGCTATAGAAGATGATGGTAGTTGTTATCTTGAAGTGAATCACTGTCTGGCGAGTGGTGGTGATCCAGAATTGTGTGATAATACAGATTATGAATCTTATTGTGTGGGTGAAGCACCCGATGGTTGGATACCAGTTTCGGAGAGTGGTGGTGATGATGTATATGGATGTACGGACACGGCTGCGTGCAACTATAATGCTACTGCAACATATGATGATGGAAGTTGTGACTATCCAAATGATGTAAATTGTTATTGTGATACAGATAACGATGGCAGATGGAATACAGAATCAGGAATACTTACTGGTTGTTATCAAACTTGTGATTCTTGGTGTGATGCTTGCCCATATATGTGTGATGATAATGAATTAGAAGGTGCTGAAACTTTTGGTTGTACGGATGAAACAGCTTGTAATTTTTGGTCAGAAGCTACAGAAAATAATGAGTCTTGTATTCATTGTTCAGATATAACTTGTTATAATGACGGTGAATCTGGAACTTATAATCCTTGTGCTTGTCCAGAAGTTACAGTCGGTGGAGCTCCAATACCTGCTCAAACTTGTTTTGATTTTGGTTATACAAATGTACCAGTATTTGGTTGTATGGATACAGCGGATAATGTTTGTAATTTTAATCCGGATGCTGATATAACTGATAATAGTTGTACTTATGACGTAGGTTGTGGTTGTGATGAAACCGGGGGGTATTCAGATATAGCTCCATGTGATACTCAATTGACTTGTTATGAATCTGGTGGTTCTGGAGTACATGAGGGTGTATGTGTTTGTCCAAATCAAGATTGTTTTACTTTTAATTATACAGATGTTCAAGTATCTGGTTGTACAGATCCAGCTACTTATAATTACAATTTAGATGCAGATTTTGATAATGGTACTTGTCAATATCCAGGTTGTACAAATTCAAATTCATATGATCATAATGGTGGAATAAATTTACTTGGTCAGACTACTAATTATTCTTGTTCAAATGATACTTATTTAGCAAATTCAAATTGGCATACAAATTTTATATGTGATGCATTTAATGTACCAAATTGTTGCTGTTCATATTGTCTTAATGATGTAGATATTACAGCAGATTATACTATAGTTTCTCCAACAACTTTACAACAAGAAGATCCAGGAACTTATGGTGATCCATATATTAATCAGCTTGTTGAGGTAAATGGTTATGAAGATTTTGGAGGGGCTACTTATGCTGATGGTAATCCTTGTGCTGTTAGCGATTGGCAATGGTTTAACCATTTAGGCCATATGATATGGTCATACTATGAAGTAGATGATGATAATTTGATTGCAACTACTTCTACAGCACAAATTTATACACCATCAGTCGTTGGTAATTGGCCAATTGTGGTGTGGGGAAACTATCCCGCGGGAGATAATAATGGTGCTGAATATCTTTATCAAGAAGGTAAAATGGTAACAATACCTGTAAGAGACATATTTAAAGATTGTGCATATGAAAGTGCACATAATTATAATTATCTGGCTGAAGAAGACAATGGTTTGTGTGAATTTTGTACTGTAGATTCGGTTGAATTAATATCAAGTACACTATCAGTTCAACATTCAATTGGTGAGGGATTTACTTTAGATTTGGGTGAAGCTATTAGTGGAGTACTGGAATATACCGCGGATCCTTGCGCTTTTATGATGGTGAATTGGATCGTTTCTACAACTTGTCCAGAGGATTCCATCTTATATTGGACCAGTATCTATACTCCAACAACCCAGATGTTTGATTATACTTATATAATACCAGAATTACCTAGATCTACACCAACTTGTACTATAACATATTCTGGTAATATAGTACATTATAATGGTCAACAGCCAATTCAAACTCCAATAGGTGAAGTAACAATAACTATATTAAGTCCAGTTTATGGTTGTATGGATGCTGATGCTTGTAATTTTGATGAGAATGCTCAGGTACAATTAGATGAGGATATTTGTCTTTATCTTGATGATTGTAATAATTGTGGTGGTAATGGATTTACAGCAAATTGTGCAACATGGCCACCACCAGAACCAGAGTTCGTAGAAGAAGGAATAGTTTTTGATTCTTATGATGGTTGTGATATTCCACTTAACTATACCATCCCTCCAGACGGGTGGTATCATTTAACAGATACTCATTCAGTTATATATAACACTGGTTGGCTTAGTGGTAACTATTATCTTAACAATGGAATGCATTGGCCCAGTTACGATATATCCGGCTGGCAATTCAGAGTAGACCCAGAAAAAGCTACAATTACTGGTGCTTCAGGTGGAGTGTCTGCGGATGCTGGATTTGAGATAGTTTTTGATTCTGAAACTGGTATAGTTCTGGGTTATAGTCTAACTGGCGGTGTTATTTCCAGGGATATTGGATGTGGTACATTAGTAGAGCTAACTTTAACCGATGTTACAGAAGAAAATTTAAGTCTTATTTTAACTGACCCTGTTGTAGGAGATCATGATAATTATGGTAGATCCTTTGAATATTATCCAGATCCATTCTTACAACCTGAACATTATTATGACGATAAACCAAATTTAGGTTCAGAGCTTTTGACTTGGTGGGATAATCTATGTGTGGATACTAATGCTCAAGGTTATTATGAGCCTGGTGTTGGAAGTAATTGTTCGAGTGGGGGGGATTGCCCATCTCCATATTGTTATGGTATCTGTAGTGATATGGATTGTGCTGGAAATTGTAAGAGAGAAAATGATGAAATAGTAACTTCCGCTTGTCCAGGCTGGGGATTACGTGAATGGGGAGAGCTATTAAATGATGATAACCCATACTCTTACCTATTTGATCCTGAATTGGTAAATCCCTCGGGATTTGGGTTCGATTTTATGTCGGTAGCTTGGGGTGATATGTGCTGTGAAAGTGGTGTTTACGATGAATGTTGTGAAGATTCGAATGGAAATCACTTTTGTGATAATGATAGTAGAATTAATTTTTGTAGGCCAGTAATTTTTGAAGCTATGGGAACTACTTGTATGGATGAAGGTTCTGGCTGTCCAGAGGGTTATACGTGGACTCAAGTAGCTACTGAAGGTGAAATTCTTGGTTGTCTTATTCCAGGAGATTCTTCTTATAATCCATATGCAAATGTTGATTATTGTGTAGATTCGAATGGAGATTACAGTCCAGAAGGTGGAGATTCTCATGAATATTGGTGTTCAACTAATGCTGAATGTGATGGTTGGTTTGGTGAAGGTTATGAATGTATGGCTAGTTGTACAGGTCAAGCTGGTTTTGATATTATACTTGATAGTGACAGTTTCTTTGGAATTTCTGATAATATTTATTCAGTATCCGTAGCTGGAAGAGATGATAGATTACTCTATCTACATGGTTCATATGATTCTAACTGTAATTATCTTACAATTGACAGTACGTGTGGTAGTAGACTTGAACCGAATGATAATCCACAATATTCAGGTGCTTGGAGATGTCATTGTGAAGGTGTCCCGCAATCGGAATATTATGATAATTGGAATATGGCCAGCCAGAGCCACTGTCAACAAACTTGTTGTTCATTTGGTGATATGGGTTGTTGTATCAACGAAGCCTCTGATCCAAATCCTAATTATGGTGGGTGGAGAAGTGAACTTTATCCAGATAGAGATGATTATATACCAATAGAATATACAGTAACAATCGTAAATGACACTGGGTCAGTTTCACTAAATAAAACTTTTGTTAAACCTATACCAGACAGTTACGTTTCCACACAGGTTGGCCAAACAACATATTCAGAACCTGGAACGATGGATGTGGGGGTTGATTGTGATGAGTTTGCAAATAATGATCCAGGTGCTAATTGGCCTTTGTGTGGCAATTTTTGTCATGCGGTTGAAGAAACAGCTGATAAGTATTGTCTAGAAATGGGTCATAGTGGATATGAATCATACGACTACGGTGGCATATATAATTATGTCGGGATATGGTGTGGTTATAGTAATGAATATTGCACTACATATACGGCTAATAATAATGGCTGGAGATGTAGCAGTTATGACTTTGATATCGGTCGAAATATGATCGATCTAGTATGTTATGATGAGCTAAATTATTGTGCAGATCAATTTGATGATCTTAATGAAGGAGATTTTTACGATTATTTCGTAGTTCATGGTTATGATTTTGAAATTCCAGAAGTAGGTACATACACTATAACTGTAACTATGACTGATGTTATTGGTGCTATATATGAAGCTACTAAAGAAGTTTATATTGATTCAATACTTTCAATAGAACAATCTATTAGTAATTCTTATTTACCTTGGCAAGGAATTAATATAGATCCATCAACATTTGAAAATACACAAGACGGTTGGGAAGATTCTGATTCTGATGACAGACCATCACTTGGTTGTTTTTATTATGATGATATTAATTTATCAGGGTATAATTTTATATATGGCGAAACTATACTTTATGATGAAGTTAATAATTTTACCCAATTATCTATTTCCAATATTATACAAAATCCAAGTGGAGACTTAGTAGATATTGAAGTAGAAGATATGTTAGATGAAGATTATGAAATATACGTTGCTTGTGGTGAACATACATCAGGCTGTCATACCGATGGTTGTGTTGGTGACTCTGGTTGTTATAACGGCGGGTCTGACAATTGGCTAGCATGGGATAATCTAGATGAATGTTTATGTGGTACAAACGGGCTCTGGGGTGGATCAAGTAATCCACAGTGTATAGCAGGCACTGGTTCTGGACAAGAAGGAAATGTCTGGCTACCAAGACTAGGAGTAAATTATGAATTGTGGAATACCACCTATCATTCCGCTGCTTATAAACCTAGACAATGGGATACGGGAATTAATTGTGGTCCGGCGAGATGTGAATCTTCATCTGGAGAATTCCTTGGTGGTGAAGAAGATTATTACATACAAGGAGGATTTAATACTATAGATAGCTGTTTATGTGGTGATAGTTTTCTTAACGATAATAATACGGCATGTATTCCAAGTTTCTATACTCCAAATACATGGAATAATGCTGCATATGTTACTGATTATTGGGAGGATGCGGGTATGTCACCGCCCATTTATGGCTCAGAGCGTCACCACGCACATTGGATAAAAAGTCCAGATTGTATGAGCTCAAATGGCTGTCTTAAAATGCATCAAAATGGTCAGGGATTTATTGGTACTTCAAAGAATTTAATTGGAAATATAGAAGACCTTGGGTGGAGTTCTGGGACATCAGTTTATGTTTCTTGGTGGCAAAAGACGTGTACGGGATTAGGATGTTCTTCGACACAAAGTAATCCAACTAGATCATCTTATGTTGGGTTAAAAGCTGCTGGATTAATTTGGCAGACAGATTGTGTAGATTTAACTCTACCTAATGGTGAAGAGTATAATTATGATGGTTCTACTTGTGAAGATATTGCGGGGTATCTAGAAGTAGTTGTAGGATTTAGCTGGTGTTGGTGGCCCATTGATGATCCAGACATAATGTTTCCGAATGAGGCATGTTGTGTATGTTATGGCGGAAGCTGGGGAGAATTCAGTGGTCCCTTACAAGGAACACACAATTCAAGTTCTCCTGATCAAAATAACTCTTATTCAAAAGCATATAGAAATTCTGAAGCTAATAAATGGGAAAAGTTTTCA
>NZEE01000094.1 GCA_002688965.1 archaeon
ATCCTAACAGATTCTTCACCAGAATCCGTTTGCATTGTCAATTCACCCTCTTGACCAGTATAAGCAAGGTTCTGTATTCTAGTACCTCGTTTGACCTTAAAGGTTATTGCCATTTACTTCTCTCCTAAATTATATTTTTCTTAGATGACCATCCCAAAACATGTTTTGCCTTAGAAACATTCAAAAAAATTCTATCTACTTCGTTTTTTCTTTTTTTAAAATCATATCTTGGTACTGAACCAAATTTTTCTACCAATTGATTTAAAGAAACCTCTTTACCACTTCCTATATTTATGATTTCCCCTACCCCTCTATTCAATGCTAAAACATTTGCTTCCACCACATCATCTACGTGTACATAATCTCTGGTACTAGTACCATCACCAAATATAACTGGTTCTGGATTATCTCTCAAAACAGCATATATTCCTTTTGTAGTATTTTCGCTCCAGACATTTGAATATCTAAGAGTAATATATGGTATACCAGACATTGCTAAATATTTCTCGGCAACTAATTTGCTCAAACCATAAGGTGATAAAGGATTTTCTGGATATTCTTCTGATACAGGCAAATCTTTTTCTAATGGATCGCCATACATTGCACCACCCGTAGAAGCAAAAATAAAATTTTTAACTTTATAGGTTTTAGCAAGTTTAATCATCTTAAACATTCCAAAAATATTTTTCTTAGCATCTTCTTCTGGATTTTCTACTGATTTTCTAACATCTGTTTGAGCTGCATGGTGATTGATGACATCAATACCACCATTTCCAGTTACTAATAACCTCAAATCTCCATCATAATAGTTACTAAATATATTTCGATCTAACGTCCAAACATTATGCCCCAATTCTTCATAACGATTTACAATATGACTGCCAATAAAACCCATATGTCCTGTAACTAATATATTCATGATATATCCACCTTTTTTTCTATATTCTACGTCCTGTTAAAACAACAACTGCCGTGATATTTTTAAGAGCTGCTGTTCCATCTCCCTTAAATCGAACCGTACATCCTGTATTATTTGTAGCATTTAACGGAGTTACTTTACCATCGCTTCCTCGTTTAATCTCAACTCCACCATTGCTAATTTGTTCATGACCACCACCACTAGTCAATTTTATTTCTGTTATAAAAACAGTTGCTTCTTCAATTACAAAATCAGTCGCAATTGTCTCTATTCTTGCTGCATTATCATCAAAATCCGAATTCCCCAAACTAGTTCTCGATACAATCGTAGTTTTAGTCTGCATCGGTTTCAACGAATCATCTTTATAATTTGGTATGACCCTCAAATTCTTAATTCTAGGTGGCATAGCATAATTACTTGCCGTCATGTTAATTTTCAAACCAAGTACTGAGAAATCTGACAGATCATCTATGCTATAAACCAATTTCTTGAATTCGGGAAAATCAGCATCAAAAGTTGTGCCTACCTGAGTTAATTGTGTCCATGATACCGCTTCTTTGGTTACAACATCACCAGAAGAATGTGCTAATGTCAATGTTTGATTATATCCTCTGGTCACAGTACCCCCACTAACTATTTTAATTGTTGCAGTAGTTGCACTACCATCAAGAATATTTAAAATATCATTTGTTTTATAACCAGAACCAGCAGAAGCAATAGTTGGAGTTCCCGATATCTGATTATTTGCAACATTAACAAGTACTGTCGCACCTGTTCCACTACCACCACTAGTAGATAAGGTTCGACCAGTACCATTAGTATAACTTGCTCCAACATCTGTAACTTCACTGACACTTACAGCAACACCACTACTAGTTACCAACATTTGTTCTTCACCAATTGACAATACATCATTCACATTAAACAATATACTGGTTGAAAACGGAATATTAGTTGTACTAGTAGTTATATTTGCCTGTAATGTATCAGTAAACTCTGAATCAAAAGTTGTTTGAGAAGATGATTCCATCGTCTTAACCCAAACACTAACTAAATTTCCTTGTGATAACATAGCATCAAATACAACATAAACTGAATTAGCACTTTCACCCAATTCCAATTTTCTACTAATATAATTAGCAGATCCAATAGAATTGGTAACAGTTAGAGATTTTGCCGAACCCATATCCAATACAGGTGACAATCTATCATTACTTGCATCACCTGACATTGTTAATTGCAATACGGCATTTGCTGGCAAATATCTTGATTGTGTATAAGGTATATTAGTATTAACATCAACACTATCTGTTGTGGTTAATGCAAAATCATCAGATTCTTCCCACGTTAAAGTAGTACCATCTGGCACAAATTGCTTGGCATTATACCTAATTAGATCTACTCGCCTCTTAGTACTAGATACAGTAACTGTATCCTCTCCACCTGCATAACCAGAACCACCTAATGTAACAAGATTTTCACCTCCCAAAGAGTAACTATCTGCGGTTAATCCTGTTGACATAATAGTATGAGAATCTACTGTGACACCTCTTGCTACAATGCTCAGTTGACCACCAGTGCCACCAGCAACTGCCACTACATCTCCTGTCTCATATCCATATCCACCAAAAATAACGCTCGGTGTACCAGTTATAGCACCGCCACTAGTTGTTGACACACTCACTCGTAAACCAGTACCACTACCAGTAACATTAGTCGTAGCAACACCTATACCTGCTCCAGTATCACTATATCCAGATCCACTATTGCCATTCCAAATGGAAACTGATCGAGAAGCACCCAAATGTAAACCTTTCATTCTTTTAACCGTATGCACACCATCAGATGCCACCACCACAAAAGCACCAGAAGAAGAACCTCTAATAGTGTCACCAACATCAAAAGTACCCGATTCTGTAGCAATAGACATTGTTTTCTTAACATTATCTTGTGTTATTAATCGACCATAAGGAACACCATAAACATCTTTTCCCGACAACACACTAGCAGAATTATAAACAACTTCACCCCCAGTAAAAGTAAGATTGCCCGTGACGAATAAATCATGTTCAGTACGACCTTTTATTCCATCAAATTGTACCGTTTCACCTGCCTTAAATCCATGCCCTTCATGATCTACAATAAGAGTGACATCAGCATTGTCACTCCATAATTTTGTCCTAATAGGATTGGGATTCAATAAAGTATTTCCATAATTAGATCCTATAATTGCATCATCTGCCGTTGCTGTAAATTTAGCACGATGTAAAGAAAATCTCAAAATTTCATCTGCAATTTTATGCGTACCAATAAATAAATTCCCTACACCAGTTCCTTTTGAACCCTTTTGCTGTTCAACCTTTAATGTCTGAACTTTATAATCAACTGATGGTGTTACTATACCAATAGCATATTTTCCTCGTTGCAAATAAATCGTTTCATCAAAAGTGAATGTAACTTCTGTACCCGTAGATACAGCAGCCATATCTGCTGGTGTCTTGGAAACAATACTGTAAGGCAAAACTTTATTGCTTGGTTTTCCATTTTCCATCTTACGCAATTGTATTGTAACCGCACGATCAAACAAATCCTCTGCCGAAAAATATAAATCTAATTTAGTTACACAACATTCATCAAATATCTCAAATTCTTGGAACATAGTTTCATTGGTCTGTTCATCCCATGATAAATCATATGGTTTGGTTAAATATCCATCATCATCAAATAACCCAACTGCATGATAGTAACCTTCTGCATAATTTCCATTTCCACTAATAACAATTTTTTTGCTACCAGTTGTAAATTTTGAAGAACCAACTGATTCATCCACATTCGGAATAATATACGTTTTAGAAAATGTTCCATTATTATCTGTGTATAAAGAACTTGCTGGTGTCAAACTTGCACTGATTTCTATTCCATCAAATTTAACAGATGTAATTGCACAATTTGGTTTTAGCCCATAAGCATTAATAGTGATAGTTTTGCTTTCAATATAAGGTGTGTAATTCCCTTCTACCTTTTTATCATTGATTTCCTTCCCCACTACATTATAGTAATTTGGTGATTTATCCAATTCATTATATGCCATATCGAGTTTTGGATCAGCAATATGACTATCTTTGACTCCGTACCATTCAGTTTCCCATTCGTTCCAAATTGTTCCTTGTGCATTAAATCCCTTTTCTATATATGGAATACTATCAAAATCACCTGTTCTATTTTTAATCATTGGTCTGGATTTAGTTGACTTAAAGGAATTCCACTCCTTAATATAAACAACCCCATTATACGTAATTGCATCAGTATTTCTCAAAGTCCTCTCTGCATTATAATCTAAATTCTGAATTTCGGCAACAGTACTAGCATAAGGCAAAGTTACTACATTTGTTAAATCTGATCCAGCTTCACCAACTGTTAATGTAGTCTGAAGCGCAGACAATGTATGATTAACTCTTGAAATAGAAAGAAACGGTAGAGATTCTACTGTATATTTTGCTCTCATTTCACCTCGTTGCATATCAATAGCAGCAGAATATTCTTTATCTGCCACATTAGCAAACCCATGCCCCACAAATGGGTCACTAAACGTATTTCTACGAACTCGACCCACATCTAATTGATAATCCTTTGTTGATTGTTCCAAACTAGAAATGGCATCAAAATCTGTATCTCGTTGACCATCATCAAACAATGGTTTGACCATAACATCATGTAAATCATAAGTATAAGGTAGTAATTTTACATTATATAATGGTATACCATCACTTGGATTATCTGGTATAGATGGATTAGTACTGGCAACACCAGATTTAACTCCTAATAAACCATCCGAACTTAAATATATCTTATCAATTCTACCTAAATATTGAACTATTCCCGTCACACTTATAGTTGTTTTGTCGGGTACAAACATTCCCCTTGCACCAGAACCATTAAAAGCACCATTATCAGTACTACTATTCCTTGTAGGTCTTAAATCAATGCATTCATTTAATCTGAATTTTTTGCCCGAAACCAAACTGGTAAAAATTGGAATATCAGAAAGATTGTATGTAGTACTACCATTAGAATTACTTACAAACGATACATTTCCATAAGTACCATTATTTTGTGTAAAAGTAGATCCTATAGGATATGATTGTGCATCTACATAGATACCAGCACCAGCTGGATAATGCCAATATATAACCGTAATACGTCCAGACGGAAATGGTTGATTTGTTTTCAGATTAATTGATGCAAAATCAATATAATCATCCCTCTGTCCAGTATCTAACGTATACCTATCGGTGATATCAGTACTGGCAGTAGTCGCAACTGTGCCAAAATTAGCAGACATATAAACTTTCCAACTATAAGGATGTGCATTAGTTTTTGTAAGAGGTATAATAGTTTTTTCAACACTTGCCTTTGTAGTAAAGGGATCATATTGTGCTTCTGGTGTTCTAGTTGATCTTGTAGCAGAATCAGTAGAAACAGTTGCTATAACTATATAATTTGCATCTGCTGGCTTAAATTTTCCAGAAGATACTATAGTCAAGGTACTTCCACTAGCCGTTATAGTAAGATCACTAGAAGAAAATGCCACATACGGCCCTCCACTAATAGTATCATCTCGACCATAAACTATAACACTACTCGTATCCACAAAAGTCTGACTTGATGGTGATAACGTAATTGTATTTGCATTTGTAGCAGTTTGTGCAAATGTTCTTCTAATTTTAGAAATTGAAACCGTACCATCTACCCGTGAGATTCCCTTGTATGGCATTTCGTGAAGTAATGCATTTTTATTAGTCTCTCTCAAAGTACTTGGCGTAACATCTTCTCCATGTACAGATACAGATGTAGAACTTCGTTCAGTTTTCAAATCACAAAATTTAGTATTTACCGTATAATTACCACCAGATGTCCATCGGTGCAACTCAGAAGCTTCTGATATTGTTTTACCAGAATCCATTTGAATATCAAATAAATAAATCCTAAAATCTGTACCTTCTCTTTCTACACTTCTAATCCTTGCCTTTCCAATAAAAACATCAGTAGTACCAGTAGTCGATGCAAAAAATACCAATGGATACATATCCCCACTTTCTGGTGCAAAATTTAATACTGTTAATGAATTATTATTAAGAAGTTGATTTAAATTCCCATCTGTCACTACATAATTTCCGAGTTCCGCACCAGAATTTATAATCGTGGTGCTTTTAGTCACAGATGTTCTAGGTTTATCTATTGCTAGATATGTCTTTTCTTTTAATCGAACTTCCTTGCCATTAATGTTTCCAACACCAGCAGAAACACCAAAGGAAATTTTATCTGCACTACCACCAGAATCCGTACCAGCAATACCATTGACATCTGTCAATGTAGATAAATTTTCTCGTAATTCATAATCCAAACCACTAACAACTATGCTTCCTTTACTATCACTGGTAGATTTTTTCTTATTAACAACTCCATCAACCACTTCACAAATTTCAACAAAATTCTCAGTCGAACTAACAGTCAAACTTCTTTTTGACAAAGTTAATAATATCTTATGTCTATCAGCGCCAGGTGCTTGATAGTTATTGGATGTAACAGAATTGTCATTTAATGTAACATCATCTGATGATGTAGCAATAGTTTCCGATACATCAAAACCAATCTTATAAGACGGTGTAATACCGAATTTATCAAGAATAATAGTTTGGTTAGATACATAAGTTGCATAACCATTAACATAGTAAATACCTGATTCTATTTGTGCAATTGAACCTGTGCCAACATGAGATGTTGGTGTGGTATAGGTAGAAATCAATCCTATTGTTTTCCACGCAGTAGTAGAAACAGTTGTTCCATTGTCTGTAATCTCATATAGATTATCACCAGTTACAAAAGTACTTGCACTCGTTAAATTATCCAAATATGCCACATAAACAGTCAAAGATTCTAAAGATGCTAAATTTTTGGGTGCAACAGCAATAATTTTTGCCGTAACTCCGCCTAAACTGGTTTGGTTAGTAATTACTTTGCCAACAATGCTCTCAGCAGTTTCATTAGCAGTCAGATCACTGCTCAATGATAAATATGCAATATCTGTATAAATATTTAATTGTCCAGAAGAAATTGACTCACCATTCTCATATCCAGAATTTTTCTGAATCTGATCTTGCAAAGTCGTCTGTAATTGCGTCAATTCTCTTGCTTGAACTGCAAAATTAGGCTTAAACAGAACACGATGATACCCCTTCGTTTCATCAAAATCATCGTAGTATGGTTGTATATTATAATCTTTTGTTGGCATATCTTATTCCCTTTAGAACTGAAGAACTATTCTTAATGTATCGGTATTACTATCAGAAATTCTATTAATCTGTGTTCGATGATCCATATATAAAAGTTTACCACTATATTTCAACAAACCAGCAGTTAAATAGGCACTTCCACTTGCCCTTGTACCAGACAAAATAGACGTACTAGATGCTAAAATATCATCTTGCGAACTAGTAGAAATAATCGGATCTAATATCAATCCAACTTTAGCATAACTTGCAACTGAACCAACTGCAATATCATTATCTGTTATTCTGGCAGTCACCATTAAATCTTTTGCACCCAATTCTTGCTCGGCATCAAAACCATGTCCGCCAATTGGGCCTATTACAGATGTCAAATTAGACGGAGAAGTAACTGTTGCATCTCTATATCCTGTTCCTTCACTCTGACCAGTAGATTTTGTATCTACATACCTTTTAGTTGTTGCGCCCACTCGAGCAATTTTTCCTACAAATCCACTACCAGTATTTGATGTAACTGTAACATTTGCATCTATTGTATAAGAATCGAAATTAGAAGCATGTGTAATGACATCAATTGCACCATCAACGGCATCCATCTGAACATTCCATTGTCTTAAATTTATATCATCACTTGGTTTAGTTGTCAATGTTTGTACTGGCAACCATTTGAAATTATTATCTGTAGTAAAAAATACGCTTGTATCTGCAAAAGTATACATATATTTCCAAAAATGACCATCACTTGCTGCATTTCTTATCAATGATGACGTAGTTGTAGTTGGTTTAGCAGATACTGCTCCACCCGAATTGTTAAAAAGGCACTTGTATACGTCAATATCATCACCACTGTTGTCACTATCTGGATCGACATATGCGACAAATGGATTCGATGGTGATGTAAATAAATCAACAGTATGATCATATTGTCCAAATCCTTGTGATACATCCCATTCAGCAATTGCTGTTCCTGTTCCATGCGGTACAACCATTGATATATCAGATGAAGTAATTCTCTTAAATCCTGTTGCATCATCCCAAAAAGTTTTCATATCAGAAAACCCCGTAAAGGTTGGAGTAGATTCTGAACCACCAGTTGTTTTGCCAATGACAGCATATATTCTATGAGTATTTCCCTTCACCAATTCCATGAATCGTTTTGCCAATATATGCGAGTATTTTCTTGTTGTGATTTCTCCCATTATTTTATCCTTATGCGTTTGCGTTTACTACTGTAGTTGAAGTCGTTGTTGTAGATGTTTCTGTAGTATCAATTAAATAATCGGCAAAAACTTTCATCCCTGCTGGATGTGCAAATTTTTTCAACTGTTCTTTCCACAACTCTGGCGGTTCAGATGCACTAACCACATAAGACCACCAAGTATGATAATCTGCATCCGTAATAGCAAGTTCACCCTGACTTGGATTTGATTTGAATAAGGTATCTTCACCTTTATATGTTATCTCTGCACCATAAGTAACTGTTGCTGTTGCCCTAATATCACTTGTAGACGTAGACGTATTCCTAAACGAAACCGTAGATGTCGAACCTGCCAGACCATACCTAACTATTTCAATTTCTGCTATTCCACCAATATCCGAACCATATGGTTCTAAACTATCAGTTGCTGAATTGGTTATATACAATTTTGGCAATGACATATAACCAACGCCTGGTGATATGATTTTTGATTTGGGTGCTGTAGTTGATTCAGCAGTTGCCGTAACTTCGCAAACTCTAACAATCTGATCTGCTCTCATGCGAATATCTTCATTCTTTGTGCTAGTATCGAGATCATAGTAATATATTTCTTCAGAAGAATATTCCCCACCCTTGACCTGATCTGTTCTGAAAACACCGACAATATTATCTATCCAGTATTTAGTTTCACCAAATACAGTATCTTTAAATCTTAAAACAGCAGTCGCACCACTTTCTGC
>NZEE01000095.1 GCA_002688965.1 archaeon
CGTTTTTAACAATATATAACATTTTTTGCTTAATAACATCAATATTGTTAGTAACTTTTTCAATATTTTCTCTAGCGCCTTCTTGAAAAACAAAGTGCATGTTGCCCTCCATAAAAAAATTTTTAATTTCAAATAATTTAATTTTAATAGCTAGAAGTTTTTCGTGTATTCTTAAGTTGGAAACTTTTGGGCTAAACCAGCTTTTATGATCCCAATTAGTATTTTTAGATAGACTATTAAAGTATCTTTTGTTATTACGAGATAATCCTTTGACTTGATTTAAAATTTCTGATCCTTCTCTATATTTTTCTTTTACTTCATTAGCTTTTAGATCGTTGCTCATGTCTTCGTTTATCTCACTAATAAATCTTTCTATGAACAAGATTGATAATTCTGCTATTTTCTTCTTCTTCTTTCTTTCTTTTAGGGTAGACGTAATTTTCGAAACACCTAGTCCTGCAGCTACAGAGCCTAATGTCCCTAATATAGCGATTTGATTACTTATATCAGTCAGCATAGACATTAAATCAACAGACTCAGTTATTGTTTTATTGTTTTTATTTTCTATACTTTTGTTCCACTCGTTTAATAACTCTTTAAATTCTTTTCTATTAAGTTTGCTCATTTATAATCCTTGTTGATTTTTATGCGTGTATATTAAATATTATATTGATATAATAATTATAAACAAGAAAGGTATATAATTTGTCAATTGAATTAATAAAACCTCCAGATAGATTTGTTTCTCTTCACTCACACAGCACATTTAGTACTTTTGATGGACTAGGATATCCGTCCGATCATATTGATTTTGTTCTAACAGAATCTCAAGGCATGGACGCTTGGGCTTTAACAGACCACGGAAATGGCAACGGACTTGCACATGCTCATTCACATGCAGCTAAAATGCAAAAAGCCGGACGCAAGTTTAGACAAATACACGGTGTTGAATTCTATTTTGTGCCCTCGCTAGATCAATGGTCTGATGATTATGCTGCTCACAAACAATCAATCAAAGATGCAAAAACTGCTGCAGCTGCAGAAAAGAAGTCAAAAGAAAAAATTGATATTGACGCTGATGATGAAAGTGGAGGTCTTGTTATAGAAGATGAGGATGAATCAAAGAAAGTTGATATCCTTAAAGATGAGTGGAAACGTCGTTACCATTTAGTAGTTACAGCAAAAAATAGAAAAGGTCTCAATAATCTTTTTACTCTAGTCAAGAAGTCTTATAAACACGGCTTCTATAGATTTCCTCGTATAGACTTTAAAATGCTTAAAGAACACGGTGAAGGTCTTCATGTTACAACAGCATGTCTTCACCCGAAAGTAATATTGCAAACTACTGCCGGCAGCTTGTCTATCAAAGAAGTTGTAGAAAGATTTAATATGGGTGAAGAATTACATGTATTATCTTATAATGAGTATACAAACAAAATAGAATTCAAGAAAATTATTTGGGGTGATAAGACTCGTAAGAATGCTAAGTTATTAAGACTTAAAGACAAAGAAGGAAATGAAGTTAAGCTTACACCAGATCATAGAGTGCTTGTTAAAGATAAAGGTTGGATTGACGCAAAAAATATTGTAAAAGGTGATAAAATTATTAGTATAAACCTCTAAGACATTATAGATAGCATTGCCTAGGGGGTTAATATGGGAAAATGAAATTGATAATACTATAAATTTAATAAATGAACGTGTAAATATTAAATGAATATGTTACTTTAGATTAAAAAGGAATAACTTTGCAAGACATTCAAACAAAATATATCGAGGTTGAAAAAATCGAAGAAATAGACGAAATTTCTGATGTATATGATATTACAGTAGAAGACAACCATAATTTTTTTGCTAACAATATTTTAGTTCATAATTGTTTAGCAGGTATCTATAGCAATAGAATCCTCAGAGGTGTTGCACATAATAAGACACGAGATCTCATTCAAGAAGACTTGCTTAATCTATCTGATCGATTTACTGACGCTGTAGGTCTGGAAAACTTTAAGCTTGAACTGCAATTCAACAAACTAGAAAAACAACACGTTGTTAATGACTACCTTATTGAACATCACAAGCTAACAGGTATTCCACTCATATCAACAGCAGATTCTCACTATCCTACTAATGATAAATGGCAGGCTAGAGAGTTATATAAAAAGCTAGGCTGGTTAGGTAAAAAAGATGGACTAACATTGCCTGCATTTGAAGATCTTAAATGCGAGCTGTATCCTAAAAATGCACAACAAATGTGGGATGAGTTTCTTAATGCATATCCAACATATGACTTCTATAAAGGCAATGAAGAACTAGTTAAAGACTCAATTGAAAGAACGCATGATATTGTTTGGAATGATTTTGAAGATGCATGGATAGATACTAGTGCAAAACTACCAACAATATCAGTCCCTAACAAAACACCATTTCAACATCTATGTGATTTAGTCAAAACTGCGCTAATAGATGAAGGGTTACATACTAACAAAGAATATGTTGAAAGAGCTAAATATGAGTTGTCTGATATTAAGTTCCTTGGTCATGAAGCATACTTTATTACAATGTATGAGATCTTTAGGAAGGCTGAGACAAAGACGTTATTTGGAGCCGGAAGAGGCTGCTTCTTACCTGAAACTAGAGTAAAGATGGCAGACAGACTTTATAACACTCTGGAAGGAATTAAAGTAGGAGAAAAAGTTTTAGATGCATACGGTAATGAAGAGTTTGTTTTAGATAAGTTTATTTATAATATTGACGAAGATATTATCGAACTAGAGTTTGATGATGGAAAAATAATAAGATGTACTAAGGATCACAAGTTCCTAACAACAAACAGAGGATTTGTTGAGGCACAGCATCTTGAAGATTTTGACAACATTGCAGAAGTTTAAAATAGTTTAGACACTCGATCTGGTCCAGTATACTTACTATAAAGGAGACTTGGCATGACAAAACAGATAAAAGCATTAACTGTAGAAGAGGTAGTATACGTTAAACAATTATTAGAAAAAAATAATGTTACTATCGTAACACAAAAGCTAATGAAAATTATTAGCAAAAAACTCAATATAAATAGAGCACAACTCAAAAGAAGAGCAACAGCAGTAGGCTATAATATTATAATTGGTTACGCTTGGAATGAAGTAGACAATTTAACAGCAGGAAAAGCACATATATCTTTGTTTTGCAATGTTTGCAAAAAAGAGTATATTGGACAATTGATCAAGTTAAGAGGAAGAACATATTCAAACGAGCCTTTGTGTCCAAAACATTACAGAGACATAATAAATAACTCAAAAGTGTGGCGTGAAAAAAATAGACAAGCGCAATTGATAGCACAAAATAGACCTGACGTTTTAGCAAAGCAAAGACTGTCCCAAAAAAGAAGACATGCTGACCCAAAAGTTAAAGAGCATTATAGAAACATTGGCAAAAACTTGTGGAAGAGCAAAGAGTACGCAGAAAAAGTTTCTAAGGGTTTAAAGAAAAAGTGGGAAGATCCAGAATACGCTGATCGCGTTATTTCAAACTCTAAACAACAATATCACGGTGAATACGAAAGTCTAAAATACCAGAGTCTTGTTGAATTAGCATTTATATTGTGGCAAAAAAGTGTAAATAAAAAAATTGAAAGATATAATCTAAAAGGAATAAAATGGAATAATAATAGAAACTATTATCCTGATTTTGTTCTTAATGACGATATAATCGTAGAAGTAAAAGGTGGTCCAGACGGGTGGATGCACCAAAGAAAAGAAGAAATTATCTTAAAACAAAATGCACTAATTGAATGGTGTAGCAAAAACAACTACAGTCAAAGACTTGTATTTAAAAAAGATATTCCTGTAAATTACTATAGCAAAGCGAAAGAAATTCATGTCAAAAATTATCCGAAAAAAGATACTCAAGTATAAAGGTGACGTTATAGATCTTCATATAAGTAATTCACACACTTATAACGTTGAAGGTAAAGGTGTTCATAATAGCGGCGCAGGTTCCTTAGTTAACTACTTGTTAGGCATTACACAGCTTGATCCAATCCCATACAACTTACTTTGGAGCAGATTCTTAGGTAGACACAGGTGTCTAGACGAAGAAACATATGTTATGACTGAAAGTGGTAAAAAGAAACTTAAAGATATAGTTGAAGGGGAGAAGGTTTTGACTCACAATGGAAAGCACAGAAAGGTTATTAACAAAGCTTCAGTGCAACATGACACAGCAATTGAAATAAAATTTAATGGACGTAAAATTGTTTGTTCACCTAATCATAGATGGGTTATTAATCGAAAAGGTCAACAAGTGGAGACAATGGCATGTCATCTACAAAAAGGTGACAAGCTAATTCGATTAACTAGTGATAAATAAAGGAATAAAATGAAAGATAACAATCTATACGAAATTGAAGAAATTAATTTTGTTCACTATGATCGAGATATGATTGACATTGAAGTAGAAGGCGATCACACTTTCTATGTTTCAGAAAATCCTGACACTGATTTTGTTTTGACACATAATACAAGCTGGCCAGACATTGATACAGATGCTGGTGACAGAGATGAACTAATTAATGCTGCGAGAGAATTATATGGCAATGACGCTGTTATTCCTGTTTCTAATTTTAATACCCTTAAGCTTAAGTCTCTTGTTAAAGATATTGCAAAGTTTTACGATATTCCGTTCGATGAAGTGAATAAGGTAACTGGTCCACTTCAAGATCAAGTAATGCAAAAAGCAATGGATAAAAATCAAGAAAAGTCTGTATTTGTTTTAAAACATGAAGACTGCATGAAATATTCGCCAGAGTATAATGAATTCATGACAACATACCCAGAAGTTGCTGAACATGTTGAAACATTGTTTATGCAAAATAGAGCTATTGGGCGGCATGCAGGAGGTGTAATAATAGCCGATGCTGATTTGTTAGCAGAGTCAATGCCTATTGTCGGCGTACGTGGTGATTTGCAAACACCATGGACAGAGGGTATGAACTTTAGAAATCTTGAAGACAATGGCTTTCTTAAGTTTGATTTCTTGGGTTTAACGCTTCTTAAAGATGTAGAGAATTGTATATATCGAATTCTTAAAAAGCAAGGAAATCTTAAGCCTACATTTACAGATGCTCGCGCATTCTTTGATAAATATTTAAATTGCAGGAACGTGAAACAAGACGATAAAAAAGTGTGGGATCATGTATATAAGGATGGACATTTTTGTGGTGTATTCCAATTTACAGCCGTCGGAGCTCGAAACTTTGCCGTGGAAGCTGAACCTGATTCAATTGAAGAGCTAGCAGCACTAACTGCTATTTATCGACCGGGTCCGCTTAAAGCAAATGTACATAAGAAATATGTGAAAGCAAAGAAAAACGTTGCTGACATAAAGTATGATCATCCGATTATAGAAAAGATATTGGGACCGACATTTAATTACGTAGTATTCCAAGAGCAATTTATGCTATTGGCGCAAGAGCTAAGTGGGTTTGATCCTGGTGAAGCTGACAAGCTTAGGAAGACGCTGGTAAAGAAGTCATTAGACACGTTGCATTCCAAGGGATCCGAAAAAGCAATTGCTAGAGAAAAGTTTATTAAAGGTGCTAAAGAGATTAATGATGTACCCGAATCAGTATCATCTAAGCTATGGCAAGATATAGAAAACTTCGCGGTTTACGGCTTTAATAAAAGTTTACTATATAATACTTTAGTAGATACTTATGATCATAGAGGTAATTATTTAGCAACAAAGGAGATTAAAGATGTCATCCCAGGAGTTTACGTTAAGTCGAGAGATGAAGAAACAAAAGAAGAGATCTTTACACAGGTTTTGTCAAATCATGATCATGGAGAAGTGCCTACATTTAAGATTACGCTGGAAGACGGTCAAAGCGTTGAATGCACAATGCATCACAAGTTTAGAGTTGAAGATGGAAGGATGTTACCGTTATGGTTTATAATTCAAGAGGATCTTTCGATTGTGTGTGCGGAAAAAGCTTTGCAAGAAACTCTAGCTTAAATAACCACCAAAATAAATGCAAAGACTTTCTAGAAAAATCAACTGAAGGTGTTGATTATGTAGTATGCAAGCTTTGTGAACGTGTAGGAAAAAATATTACATCACATGTTAAAAAGCATCATTCTTTGTCTAAGTCTGAGTATGAAGAAAAATACAGTTCTACAGTTTGCGAAAAAACAAAAAGTGTATATGCTGTGAATGGTAATTGGATAACAAGGGCAAAAGAACGCGGGGAAGATCTATCTGGGTATCTTGAAAAGTTAGGAAGCAAAATATCAGAAGGTATTATGAAGACCGGGCCTGCTCGAGAAGCAAGAAGACAGAATCTTTCTAGCTTAAATAAGTCTAAAGATTTTAGAGA
>NZEE01000096.1 GCA_002688965.1 archaeon
GGTATTAGATTATGCCGTTAAAGATCTAATAGATAATATTAAAATTGTGCCCGAGACTTTAACATATGAACATATTGATGATGTATTGGACGATCCATATATGGATGGAGTAGTGGCCGATATAATGAACAATTGGAGAGAAATGGATAGTAGAGGATGGAGAGTAGGTGAGGCTGACCCCGATGAGATTACATCAGATGGCCCTCGGTTCTCTAAAAAAAGTGATCCTTCACGATATATGAACCAATGGGATGCACGAGAAGAAATTGCACTAGAATTAATGGATGAATTGGTAGAAGCTGGTAAATTTAGACGTATTGCCCCCGAAGAAAATGAGAATATATGGGGTCATGAGGGGTGGCAATCTTCATATAACGATTATGATGTAACAATACTAAACATAAAAGGTATACGATTGAATTTCCCATTATGGTATGACCCTTTTCGAGGTTTTTATTATCCACATGGTATCGATGAAGCCACATTCGAGTCAAAAATAATAAATTATTTACACGAAATGTATGGAATACAAAGAGATGAATCAGATATGTTGTTGGGGAGAATTAAGAAGGGTATAAGAGATAGGTTTAAGGAAGAAGGTATTAATGTTAACTATGGGACTCCATATGGTGGGGCTTTATTAAGTGAAGGTGTAATAGATGATTTTGTAGATTTCACTAAAGATGAATTAGGATTAGATGATGATTTTGGGGTAGAACTGGAAGATGATAGTGATGAATTAGAAACTTTGGGTAGTTATGATATAGAAGATAATAAAGTAAAAGTTTTATCTAAAAATAGAGCATTACCCGATATTATAAGATCTATTGCACATGAATTAGTCCACCATAAACAAAATCAAGAAGGAGAATTAACTGGAGATAAAGAAGAAGGTGCTGATGGGTCTCCATTGGAAAATGAAGCTAATGCGGAGGCGGGATATTTGGTTAGAAAATTCGGTAAAACTTATCCTGCCGATATTTATGATTTATAGATTTTATCTCCCACTTCTATACCATTATTTTCACAAAAACCTTGATTAACTTCTAAATTAGAATCTGCGGGTAAATTATTAGAAATATTTGTAGTATCGTTAGGGTTAGCGGGTAATATTTCAGATATTTCATCACCATCGATAAAAATCATTTCTAAAGGGATATCCACATCCTTCATCCAAAACCCGTTATCAATTGAATCAAAAAACATCCCATTATTTTTACCCAAATTATCTCTATACATTAACCCCTGTGCTTTTTCCTCATTAGTGGAGGCCACCTCACAGTCCACAGATATTTCATCACCATTTCCATTAATAATAGTTAAGTGACATTTATTTGGAAATGGAATACCTAAACTTTCTAATAATATTTCATTTAATTTCATATTAATAAATATTTGACTATTGAATTAAATCTACTTATCATTAATTAATAATAAATATTAAATTTAAATTATGCCAAAAAGTAGACATAGAAAAAACCAAAAGAAAAAATCTAGAGCCCGAACCGAAAAAGTTCAATCCCAACAACGAGCTTTACGCAAAAAAATGCAAGAGGAATTTGAGAAGGAGATGGAAAAAGCAAAAAATAAAAAGTTTGGAATAGAGGAAGTAGATCCCTCTACCTCTCCTGAAAAGAGTGGCGAAGTAAATTTTGAAGAAATAAAAGGATAATTTTTATATCTTTTATTATATTTATATGTATACATATAAATGAAAATTAGAATTAAAGAGTCCCAATTAAATAATTTACTTAATGAAGTAGGTGGTTATGATGCCCCTGAGGTTATGGGAATACATGGAGGAAGTGTCCATGGAGAAATCACTAGAATAGTAGCTACCACTGTAGATTTTATAAAAGAATTTAGTGAACGGTTAACCGATGGTTCTTTATCTAAAGAAGAACTTATGGCGGGCATACTTAACTTTAGTGAAAAAATACAAGTCGATATACAACGACTAGGGGAATTAGCTCGAGAAATATATATAGATGATGATTTTAAATCATTAGTAATTGCTTATGTACGGGCTTTACAAAAAGTTTTAAAATATTTTAAATTATTAAGTAATATAAGCCCAGGACTAGTGGGGGGACAACCACAAATGTTTGGTGGTGGTTTAGGGATGGATATGACTCAGAGTGAATTATCTGTAGAAGTTGCAAAAAAATTAGCGGGGTTAGGAGAGTATATAGAATCGTTAGGTGAAATGTTTTACAAAATAGTTAATAGGTTTGGTAGGAGAATGAGTGGAGATGATGATTTTGATCTAGATATTAATATGTAATTAATCTTTATAATTTATACACTAATCCTTACCTTTTATTAAAAATAACAAATATTAAAAAAATATTTATGACTAACGATGAAAAAGCCGATATTTATCATTCTTTATTATTAAAACATGATAAATTGGATGGTAAAATTGCCGATATTAAAGCTCAAGCGGCGGGAAGTGATTTAAATGTAGAACAACAAACAAAAGTTAATAAATTAGAGATTCAAAAAGAAGAAGTGGTGTCTCAAGCTCAACAATTATTTGAGACATATTAAATAATCTCTATTTTAACCTTTTTATTCTCCTTAATGCGTTTTTGGACTCAGCAGTTAATTGAGATCCCTTACTCAAATTCTCCTCAAAAGGAATAAATTGTAAATTTTTGATGTTACCAACCCTTTTAGGAGAAATATTTTGAAGATATCCTCTATAAATAGGAAAAATATGGTCTAAATGGTGATTTTTCCACCCTCTTTTATCGAAATTTTCTAAAATATTAAGAGATTGACTCTCTGTAACCTCCCAAACTTGAGCATAATACAATTTTCGATCCAAATCCTTAATTTTTTTGATTTTGGGTTTAATTTTAGGATTTTTTTTACAAATTTTCCGTATTTGGCGGAGAATTTTATCTTTTTTTTGTTTTAAAAGTGATTTTTTAGTAGTTGATTTATTATTTTTTAAGGATTTCATATTATATTAGTTAAATTACCACATATAAGGTATATTTATAAATATAGAGGATAAAATAAGAGTATTTTAGTTAAAAAATGAGTAAAAGGATGATAAATAAAGATCCCATAGAAAAAAATTTAGATTATACTTATAATGTATTTGTATTTGAACAAATTAATAATGCTGGTAGTAAGGTTAAAAGAAAATGGGTTACTTATGATAGTATATTGGATGAATTATATAAAATAGGAGAAATTAAGTTAGTAGAAGAGATAAAATATAGAATAACTGATAATGAAAATGATATAAAGGTATTTAAAAGTGTCCCTAATAAAATAAAAAATAAAAACCATAAATTAAATTTGTTAATTAATTCAATTTAATGTATATTTATAGTATAAAGCAAAAAAGATGAAATATCTAGTAACAGAAAGTCAATTAAAAGTATTATTAAAAGAAGATAGGGTTACATTTTTAAGGACAAATAATGTAATTACAAAAGATGATCTTAAAAAATATAAACAAGCGGAAAAAGAAGTATCTGCTGAGCGCCCTGAAGGGGGAATGAAAAAAAGAGTTAAAATTGAGCCCATTCAAGGACATGATGGTGTAGATATTGGTTATATAGTTACTAATAAAAAAGGTAAACAAAGTATTAAGGTAACTGAGGAAGTTTTTGAGGAAATAGTAGATGCAGACCCAACAGGTAATAAATCATTTGTTCAATGGATGTTAGGTGTATTTGCTCGACATCTTAAAGATGGGGACATGGATCAAGCAGTTAGGTTTTTATCTGAAGATTTACCTGAAGCTAATGAGTATCTTGAAGTTTTCGATAGAGTTAGAAAGAAAAAAGTATTTAAAACCGGTGCACCCAATAGACCAAATGCACCTTCCAATGTTACTGATATAAATCAATATACCGATTTGGCTCATCTCTATTCTATTGTGAGTCCATTTGTTGGTGGAGATGAGGAAGATGATGAAGATGGGGTTAGTCCAATATGGAAAAAAATGAAAAAATATATTGATCTAGGACATGCTAGATTAGTATACCGAGATAATGATGTATTAGTTTACATACCAGATACAATAGAAGCCAGTTGTGATCCTTTAGGTAATTTAGCATCATGGTGTACAAGAAGGGAAGGAAATTCCTATTTTAAATCTTACCGAGAAAATAATAAAAAACCAGATGGTACTAATTCGGATTTATATGTAGTAATACCTAAAGAAGTTTTTGATGGTGATGATCTTGGTGGAAAATTTCCATTACAATTCCATTTTGAAACTGGCCAATTACATGATAAAAATAATTCCTCTATAGATAGAGATGGTGGACTTAATAGTATAATGGCTAACTATAGCGGAGCAAAAGACTTCTTTAAAAGAGAACTTGGGGCATTAGCAACTGCAGATATTGAACAAGGATCGGGATTAATGGATAGTAAATATTTAAAATATCTAAACAAGTTTGGTGGTAAAGCAGTGGACGTAATCTCTGATAAAGTATATAAGAAAGGGGTAGAATCTATTAGAAAATTAGCATCAGAACAAACGGGACCACTTCAAAATAATAGATACCTACAATGGTTGATGGAAAATACTAAGGGAGTGATAGTAACCGATTATTTGGATAAGAGTATGTCGGTACTTGATTTCAGTAATATGAGTTTAGAAGAATTACCTGATATTTCAGAATTTAAAAATGCTACTAGAATCTCAGCTAATAATTGTGGGTTACTTAGGTTACCACCAGTAGATTATTTACCTAATGATGTGGAGGTATTAACAATGACAGGAAATCAAATTAAAGAAGTTCCATTAAAGGGTTATAGTAAATTAAAAAATTGTTTTGTAATGAACTTTGGTAAGAATCCTATTACTAAAATAAATGTGAAGGTATTAGAAAAATTAGTTAGGGAAGCATTGGCTAGATTTGTGTTGGCAGATGTTGATTTGGGTAATTTATCCGCCGCCAATTTAAAACAATACGAACAATTCAAAGACGATCCCGAAAATATTGGTTATTTAGTAGCTTAATTTTCTTTTCATAGATTTTTTTATGAGTTCCCATATATTTATAATATAAAATAACATTATATTATAAAACATATTAGAATGTCCAAAAAAAGAACAGTTAGATTAACAGAAACAGAAATGGTTAACCTCATAGAAAGAATCGTAAATGAAGTTAAAAGAGAAAAAAGGCGCACCATTAAAGAAAATACTCGAAGGAAAAAATCTCCTAGACGTCCCGTTTCTCGTCGAAGATAAAATTATTTAAAAAAAAATTAATGTCTACCAGTTTAAAAGAAGAAAAAGCACGTATGCTAAAACTAATGGGATTTTCTTATAAAGATAATTCTCATGATTTATTAAGTGAACAAAATATTTTTAATTCTCTAATTAAAGAACAGACTACAATAGACCCTGCACCTGAAGAAGAGGCGGGTATACCACAACAAGAAAAAGAGGGATCAAATGAAGCAATCACCCATAAAACCTTAAAAAAAGAAAGGGCAACTAATGAATCTATTAAGGAATCAATGTATGCAGCAGTACCAGTTTTTAACCATATTAAGGATTCATCATTAAATAGATTATGGGGGACATTCCCATCTTTAGGAAATGCACTCATAAAAAGGGAAGGTCTTAAAAATATGTATCAATATTATGATGTCGCTGGACAATTATATGTTCAAGATACTAATTTAAATGCCCCAAAGCTTTATAGTATAAAGGGAAATGTAATCCTTAAAAAAGGTGATACCTTTCAAATCATCGAAAAAACAAAATTTTTAAAAGAATATAATAATAATAATCTTATAAGCTGGTCTAAGAATGGGGTAATACAACAATTAAGGGGATTGGGAAAAAATCAATGGGGTAGTGCTGGTATCAATATAATAAGTGGTACTAGAGATACCCGAGGGTTAGTAAGTACTTATAAAACTGAATCGGGAAAAGAGCTTAATACTATTATCATCAGTAAAGGAAAAGCATTCAGCGATTATCCTGGGGGGCCAGAAGTTATAGAAATGTTAAAAAAATCATTTAATAATTTTAAAGAAGATCAATTTACACAAGCCACTGGAAGAATTAAAATTGATATACCTTATATGATATATGATACTCAGGGAGAGGATAAATCCAATGAAAATATTTTATCTGGTTTATACATAAGTGGTAAAGAAACTACACGTAAACAAGAGTTAGTTAAAGCAGATGAAGATATAGATATTGAACCAATGGAACCAAAAAATTGGAGTTCTACCGAACCTTTTGTGGTTAACAAGTTTGATTTAAGCTCACAGGGTCAAGCTTTAATTGCGCAGGTAGTTAAAGAAATAGCTGAGTATGCTAGTACGGTTGATGCCACAGTTACTATAAATGATTTAAATATTATTTCCTCAGCAAGTAATTATTATGGGGGAATAGTCAATCCCACCCATAATAATAAAGGTCAAAAATTAGGTGGTGTAGAAGATGATCTCACTCAAGAACCAACTACTGGTGAGGGTAATGAATTAGCAAATAAGAAATTAGCTTATAATCGAGCACAAGCCATGAGAAAGGGATTACAGGACGCGCTGGAAGCACAAAATTTAACAAATTTAGATTTAGGACCTATTGGTATTCAATGGAGAATAACGGATACTGGGGGTGTAATTGATGAAAAAAGAAAGAAGATAATAGATGCTGAAGGTAATGAGGTATATAAACATCCTAACCGAGGTCAATATGCATATATAAGTGTTGGTGGTAAAGGTAATATAATTACTATAGATGATGTCCCAGCAACTGATATTGACGTAGAAACTACACCATTAAAAACTATAAGATATTGGTATGCTCAATCACCAGGAAAATTAGCCGCTCACCCTAATGCAAAATTTGCAGATATAACTAATTTTATTGCTACAGTTTTTGGTACTACCCGAACAAAACAAACACCAGTTAATCAGGCAAGTAAGATTGAAGGTCAGTAGGGTAGAAACAATAATTATTATCTATATATTTTTTCATATTTCTTATTCTTTTATTTGACCCCAACTCAAATATTTTCCCACTTAATTTAGAAATTTTAAACCCTTTTTTATACCATAACCATGTAATATCAAATTCTTCTCCACTTTCATCGGTTTGTGTAAAAATAAAGGGATATTCCCTCTGAATATTATCATCGCGTAAATAAGTAAACACACATATTGTAACCGCTATATAGGTTCTCGTATAAGAAATTTGTATTGGATCTAAATGTCTTACATGTTTATTCTCAATATAATTGGTTAAATCTACGGCAGTAGAAATGGATACATATTTTTTATAGTTATTGGGAATTTCATATAATGTATCTATTTCCTCTTCATATAAGATTGCGCCATTATGAGAAGGAGACCCTTGAAACCCCTTTAATACTCTTTGGTGGAATTTTATAGAACTAATATATTCATTAATATAACCCTCAAAATAGTCATCAATATTAGTAGTGTCGGAATAGGATTTCATTATAGGGACACCAGAGATTATTTCGTTACTACCACGATTTTTCCAGTTTTCTTCACTATTAGTATTCGCAACTATTAATGCATTTCGTTTAGCTCTTTCCCATGCGTTAGTAGGATCATTACTATGGGAAATACGATGTCTTTTAGATTGGGGTAAGGCTTTAGTAAAAAGAAAATCAGATGCAATAGCATCCTTTCTCAATTCAATTTTACAACCCATACTATCTCTATAGGATTTAAATTTTTCATATAGTATAGAATTAGTGTTAGTATCAGATTTAACATAATCCTTAGATTGTGAAAACCCCACACTACTACTTACAATAAGTAATATGGTAATTAATTTTTTCATAATTTTTTAATCAACATCTTCAGCAGATGGAATATACACATCATATTCTGCCGAATATGGAATTTCTGGAATAGGGACTTCTCCACTATCTAATGTCCAAGGTAAGTAAATAGAACGAAATGGTTTCGGTTCTTCTTTAATATTACATCCCATCCATAAGAATGTAGAAATAATCAATAAACTCAATAATTTTTTCATAATGTTTGTCTTTATACAAAGATACGAAAAAAATTTGACTTTTCCAAATATTTTTACTAAAATCTACCCCCCAACTTTGACCTCTACTTTTTCCTTAACTTTACTATAAGAAACTACAATAGTTTGACCTTCTTTGATATTACCTTTTAATACTTCTTCGGATACCGGATCCTCTATATATTGTTGGATGGCTCTATTTAATGGTCGAGCTCCATATTCTTCGTCAAACCCTGTAGTAGCTAGAAAATCTTTTATTGATCTGGTTAATTTTAATTTATACCCCAACTCTACCATTCTTTCCTGTAATTTACCTATTTCTAATTTAACTATCTCTTTAATCTCTTTTTCATTAAGAGAATTAAATATTACCGTATCATCTAATCTATTGAGAAATTCGGGGGGAAAATGTTTTTTAAGTTCCTTTTTTAATATATCAATTCTATTGTTAGCATCATTAGCTTTTAAAGATTTACTACTAAATCCTAGTCCAGTTCCAAAATCTTGGAGTTTTTTAGCTCCAACATTAGATGTCATAATCACCATACAATTTTTAAAATTAACTTTTCTCCCTAAACTATCGGTTAATTGTCCATCATCTAAAAGTTGTAATAATACATTATATACATCTTTATTCGCTTTTTCAATTTCATCAAATAATAAAATAGAATAGGGTTTTCTTCTTACTTTTTCAGTTAATTGACCCCCTTCTCCATGTCCTACATATCCGGGAGGTGCACCTATTAATCTAGAAATAGTATGTTTTTCTTGATATTCTGACATATCTATTCTAATTAACGAATCCTCATTACCAAACATATATTGTGCTAATTTTTTGGCGAGATAAGTTTTGCCAGTTCCGGTTGGACCTAAAAATATAAATGTACCTATAGGTTTTTTGGGGTTTCGTATACCAACTCTATTTCTTCTTAATGATTGAGCAATTTTAGTTATAGCTTCATATTGACCAATAACAGATCCTTTCATTTCTTTTTCCATATCTAATAACCGCTTACCCTCATTCTCAGTTAATCTATTTAAAGGAATTCCAGTCATATGGGAGACTACATCACTAACATCTTCCGGTGTTATAAGGGTTCTTTTTTTATTTAAGTGAGCTCTCCATATCTCTTTTTCTTCTTCTAATTTTTCAGTTACTTGTCTTTCCATATCTCTAAGCTTAGCAGCTTCTTCATATTTCTGACTTTTAACTACATTATTTTTTTCTTCTTTAATATTAGTTATTTCTTCTTCTAATTTATTAATAACTTCTGGTGGTTGAGCATTAACTTGAGAACGAGCCCCTACCTCATCAAGAATGTCAATAGCTTTATCGGGAAATTCTCTATCAGTTACATATCTATCAGCTAATTTAACACATTGTACTATGGTTTCGTCTTCATAAGTAACTTTATGATATTCTTCATACATTCCTTTTATTTTATTTAAAATCATAATAGTATCTTCTACTGAAGGAGGTTCTACTATTACTTGTTGGAATCTTCTGGTTAACGCTCCATCTTTTTCTACATATTCTCTAAAATCATCCAGTGTGGTAGTACCTATAATTTGAATATCTCCTCTAGAGAGTGCAGGTTTAAATACATTAGCCGCATCCATAGACCCACTCGCATTACCAGCACCAACCATATTATGTAATTCATCTATAAATAATATAATGTTTTCCGTATTCACTAATTCATCTACAATTCCTTTAATCCGTTCTTCAAACTGACCTCTATATTTTGTACCCGCCACCAAAGAAGTTAAATCTAGTGAAATTATTCTTTTATCTAATAAGGTACGTGGAGCATCTCCATCATTAATTTTTAACGCCAATCCTTCTACAATAGTAGTTTTACCCACACCAGGATCCCCAATTAAAACGGGGTTATTTTTCTTTTTACGAGAAAGTATTTGAGCTACTCTTTGAATAATGTCATCTCTACCAATAACCGATTCAATTCTTCCTTCAGAAGCCATTTTTGTTACATCTATAGAAAAATTATCTAGGATTGGTGTATTAGTAGATGTAGTAGATTTCTTTTTAATAGGTTTTCCAAAAATCCCTTCTGGTTCATGTGTAGATTCTAAACTATTTTCTATTAAAGATTTTTTAATACTTTTTTTATATTTTTGGTAACTTATTCCCATTTTCTTTAAAATATCACTAATATTATTTTTTTCTTTTAATACTGATAATATTATATGTGGGGTATCTAAATAAGAATCACCTAATTTATCACATTCTTTTTCTGAATCTTTAATTATTTTTTTAGTATATTCACCCATAGGTAAAGTTTTTAGTTTAGATTTTTTAGATTTACTTATTTTTTTAAGTAGACCTTCTTCGATGTTCTTGTGAAAATCATCAATATCTATGCCTAATTCTAATAAAAATTTGATTGCATCATTATTATAATCATTTATAAGGGCAGTAACGACATGTTCTATCCTAATTTCACAATCATTATATAATTTAGCTTCTTCAATAGATTTATTTATAATTTTTTTAACTTTTGGTAGTACTTTTCTCATCTCTATATTTGTTTTTTTCAAAAAATAATGTTACTTTTGTAATATATATA
>NZEE01000097.1 GCA_002688965.1 archaeon
AGAACTAGAACCAGAACTAGAACCAGAACTAGAACCAGAACTAGAACCAGAACTAGAACCAGAACTAGAACCAGAACTAGAACCAGAATTAATTTAGTTTAAACCGGTTATCAGAAATGTATAATTTATACATCTGATAGTCTGATGATAACTTATTCTTATCTGACCTTAAGGAAAATAGATATGTTTACTGATAGTCCTTTTAATAATTCACCTGTTATTGATATTCCTGCAAATACAGACATCATATTTGTCGCAGATATGTTTGTTGAGGATTATGTGGGAGGTGCTGAATTAACATCCGAAGCACTCATAGCTTCATCACCTTTTGATATTTTTAAAATCCACACTAAAGATTTAAACATGCAAGTACTTGAAAATGGATTTCAAAAATATTGGATATTTGGAAATTTTGCATCTCTAAATGAAGAATTGGTACCCTCAATCGTTGCCAATCTTAATTATTCAGTGCTTGAATATGATTACAAATATTGCCAATGGAGATCTCCGGAAAAATGTCAAGAAATTACCGGGGAATCATGTGTATGTGAAAACTCCCTACATGGAAAATTAATATCGACATTTTTATATGGTGCTACATCATTGTGGTGGATGTCAGAAATGCAAATGCAACACTATCATCAGATATACCCATTTTTATCAGAAAGGGAAAACTGGGTTCTTAGTTCTGTTTTTGACGATCAGTTTTTTCTGACTTTAAAGCTGCTTCGTGAAAAATATGCGACTATTGAACCAAAGGGATGGATAGTATTGGGATCCCCAAGTTGGATTAAGGGTTACGAAGATGCGGTTCAGTGGTGTGAAGAAAATAATAAGAATTATGAGACTTTATTCAATGCACCTTATGATGAAGTTTTAGAAAAGCTGGCTCAGGCGGAAGGTTTTGTGTATCTTCCTCGAGGGAATGATACATGCCCTAGGATGGTAATTGAAGCCAGGCTACTAGGCTGTAAATTAAAAACAAACGAATATGTTCAACATGCAAATGAGATGTGGTTTGACACTGATGATATGTTTGAAACTGAGGCTTATTTGTTTGCAGCACGTGAACGTTTTTGGAATGGCATCAAGCATGCTATCGAGTGGTCTCCAACCATTAGCGGGTATACCACGGTTTTAAATTCTACTCAACAACATTATCCATGGCAAGAATGCATCAAATCAATGTTGGGATTTTGTGATGAGGTAATTGCGGTTGATGGAGGATCAGGAGATAATACATGGGATGAGCTTAAGTTATGGGCAGAAGAAGAACCCAGGCTAAGAGTCTATCAGAATGTAAGAGATTGGGATCATCCTCGCTTTGCGGTATTTGATGGATCTCAAAAGGCATATGCAAGATCACTTTGTACGGGAAATTTTTGTTGGCAACAAGATGCTGATGAGATTGTGCATGAAGATGATTATGAAAAAATCAAAAACCTAATTCGGTCCTTCCCTGCACAGGTTGATTTAGTCTGTTTACCCATTGTTGAATATTGGGGTGGCGTAGAGAAAACACGATTGGATGTCAATCCATGGAAATGGAGATTATCTCGAAATGCTCCGCATATTACACATGGAATTCCAAAAGATTTTAGACAACAGGATAAAGATGGAGATGCATATGCTAAACCGGGTACGGATGGTTGCGATTATATTCATCAGGAAACCGGAGAAGTAATTGCTAATGCTAATTTCTATAATTCTGAGGCTCATAATCTAAGATTGCATGCGTTGGTAGGAAATGAAGAAGCCCTTAGCATGTATCAGGAATGGTTTTCTAGAAATGTAGAATTATTTCCTGTAGTACATCATTATTCATGGATTGATTTGGGCAGGAAAATTCGAACTTATCGTGATTATTGGTCTAGACATTGGCAAAGCCTTTATAACATTCAGCAGGAAGATGTTCCGGAAAACAATATGTTTTTCGATAAAGCGTGGAAAGATGTTACTGAAGAAGAAATTGATGCACTAGCTTTGAAATTAGCAAAAGAAATGGGGGGATGGGTATTTCATGAAAGGGTAGACTTTAATAAACCAACGCCCTTTATGAATTTGTCTTTAACTCATCCAGCCGTGATTAATAACTATCTATCTAGCGACAGTATAGAATGACGAAAATTAAATCTGACACTTCTAAAACTGAGATTATCGGATCTGAAATAAAGCGGTTGGTCAATCTTAAGGGATCTGATAATTGGGCTAAAACACGCTCAAGTGATAATTTCAAACTAGTAGAAAAAACATACCCCTTTGGGAAGCGTCTGTGCTATGAAAAAATCAATATTGATAATGATTATATTGATTTACAATCCTCTAGAGGAATTGGAATAGAGGAGAATGATGTTCTAGAAAATGTATTGTCAAGAATCGAAGATCTGATGCGCATCATCGAATCGGATGAGGTTAGAATTTCTGAAATTGACAATATATTTCAGCATCCCAAGTTGAAAATATCGGATCTTAAACATACGGGGTTTGTTGAATTGGGTTTCAGAATCCCTCGTTTAATGAAATATTACGCTGATCATTTTAATGTTCCAGTATGGGGTTATGATGTCGCCCCTCTAAGTCTCGAGGTTACTAAACAAATGGGATATGACGCTAGACAATATGATTTTAATAATTGTGGTGGGGATCTAGGTTTGGGTGGTGCTTCATTAGTCGTTTCATATCATATGTTGGAACACTTAAGTGATCCGCCCTCGGCCATCAAAAGAATATTTGAGGCTATGGATAAAGGTTCATTTTTTCATGTTGAAGTGCCTATTGAGCCTGGAGTTCCCCGTTTAAATTATGGTCATATGTTTGCCTTTCATGAAAATGATCTTGGCGCATTTTTAAATTTAATTGGATTTGAAGTATTGACTAAATCAAATTGTACTCACCATGACGGTCCGCTGATTGAAAGGTATATGGCGAGAAAACCATAATGGAGAATCGTTTTATTTTTATCATGCCAGCTTATAATGCCGCGAATACGATTACTAGAAGCCTATTTTCGGTTTGGTTTCAAACGCATAATAATTGGAAAATTATTGTTAGGGATGACATGTCAACCGATGGAACCCCGGAGGTTGTTGATAGTTTTAAGAAACAGTTTGGGGTGGACAATAATAGAATTAGTCTTACAGTCAATACAGAAAAACATTGGGAAATTAAAAATATCATTGAGGCGCTGAAAGAGACGGAGTCTAATGATATCATATGCAGGTTGGATGGTGATGATTGGCTGTGCGACTGTGATGCCCTGACCATGATTAACCATAGATACAATGAATTGAACGTGGGAGCCTTGTGGACAGCTCATCGCTGGTCATTTAGTACACGCAATATTTCCGGCCCATTACCAAAATACGTCGATCCCTATAAGCATCCATGGGTTTCTTCACATCTTAAAACATTTCGTAGATCATTGATAGAAGACGTCAAGGATGAAAATTTTCGTGGTGAAGATGGAGATTATTTTAAAAGAATCGGCGATCAAACAATCTACTTACCTGTATTGCATCAGGCTGCAGGAAATTGGCACTATGAACCCACGGTAACTTATCATTATACCATTGATATGAAACCTCAAACGTTTCAAACAAGTGATGCACAATTTCAGCGCCAAGAAGGTGAATTCTTACGTGCACGTGGTTTTATTAGTTAATACCTATGAAAATTCTTGTTAATAGAAAACCGGTTAATGGTCCATGGGGTGGTGGTAATCATTTTATTAAAGCATTTCATGAAACTGGGATTAAGAAGGGACACCAGATTACCAATAGTTTTTCTTCGGATTTAGATGCGGTATTTATGATTGATCCTCGATACGATGAATTAGGGATATCAATTAATGAGATCAAGGAATATAAGTCTCATTATCCTTCGACTTTTATTCTACATAGAGTTAATGAATGTGATTCTCGTAAAGGAACATGTGATACAGACAATCTTCTACAGTACTGTAGCATGCATACGGATGTTTCTATTTTTGTTTCGGAATGGATGAAAGATTATCATCTTTCTAAAGGGTGGAAATGTAACGCTAATGATGTAATTCATAATGGGGTTGACCATTCAGTATTCAAACCTAATCATAAATTCAATGATGGAAAAATCAATATAGTGGCTCATCATTGGTCTGACAATTATCTTAAAGGGTTTGATGTCTATGATTTTTTGGATAATCTAGTATCCTTACATGATCATCTTACATTTACATACATCGGGCGTGAACGTGGCACCTTTCAAAATACGAAAATTATTCCACCATTGGCGGGGAAAAAGTTAGGAGATGAGTTGGGCCGGTATGATGTATACATTAGTGGATCTAGATCTGATCCGGGACCCAACCACATATTGGAGAGTTTGGCATGCTATATGCCCACATATGTACATAAAGATGGGGGTGGTGCAGTAGAGTTCGCCGGGGATGATCATGTTTATGGATCATTGAGTGAATTACAAGATCTGATCTTAAGTGGTAAATTCATGCCCAATATCTTGAAGCCGGCTCCATGGGACGTTTGCATAAATAAATATTTTGACATATTGGAAAAAAAAGGTTTGTATTAATGAAATTTCATTTTTCAAATGTCAATTTTTCTTCTAATACAGGGCCCAATACATTTGCTAATAGGCTTGCTCATGAATTAACACAGCAAGGCCATGATATCGTTTCTGAGAAGGATGCATATGATGTTTTTCTTATTTTTATTGAACCTTCATCACTTCCGCGGTTGGGTTGTAGAGTAATACACAGGTTAGATGGAATATGGTTCAAGCCAGATCAGTTTCATACTCACAATAAAAATATAAAATGGGCATATGATAATAGTGATCATGTTATATGGCAGTCTGAATTTGACAAAAACATGACTATTCACCATTGGGGAGAGAAAACAGGGACTGTTATTCATAACGGGGTTAAGTTAAAAAAAGTTGACGTGATCTCTATGGACGTTTTACAGATTCGTAAAACGTATAAACAGTTTTTTGTATGTTCTTCAAACTGGCATGCTCAGAAACGGCTTAAGAAAAATATAGAGTTATTCTTTAAATTAAAACAACACTACCCTCATTCATGTTTGGTTGTGATGGGATCCAATCCGGACTATGTAGTTAATCACAAAGACGTTATTTATACCGGTCCTCTGTCACACCAGAAGTGTCTGGAGATGTTTTCGGCTGCTGATTGGATGATTCACCTTGCCTGGTTGGATCATTGTCCCAATGTGGTTGTAGAGGCGCTTTCACAGAATTGTCCGGTGATCTGTACGGATTCCGGAGGAACGCAAGAGATTGTAGGGAGCAATGGCATAATCGTTCCAGAGTCTATCATCTATAATTATGAACTAACTGATTATGATAAACCTTATGATTTAGAGATGGATATTTTTAAGCTTCCAGAGATCGATGTCAATAATCAATATTTGGATATTGGGAAAGTGGCATGCCAATATATCAAAATTTTGGAAAAATAGTATGAAAGTATTTGTTTTAGCTCCGAATGAAAACTGGATTTGTGATAGGATTGTTGAGGAATGGAATGCTCATATGTCCCATCTTTCAGCCGCTAATATATCGGAAGCCGATATTTTATGGCTACAGGCTGGGTGGTGTTGGAATCATATACCTACACAGATTCTAGAGAAAAAAAAAGTATTATTAACAGAGCATCACATAGTTCCGGAAAAATTTGGGACATCTCAAAGAGATGAATTTAAATTTAGGGATCAATTTATAGATGCTTATCATGTTCCCAATCGATTTACAGCTAAATTCATTCGAGGTCTAACGACAAAGCCGATTCACGTTTTGGGGTATTGGTTTGATGATCAGAAATGGTATGAAGAAGATAAAGTTGCATGTTGTAAATCATTAGGGTTACCTCATGACATGTTTATTGTAGGGTCCTTTCAGCGAGATACGGAAGGGTCAACGAATGCTCCAAAGTTAGAAAAAGGACCGGATTTATTTTGTGATTATCTAGAGTCACTAAATCGACATGATCTTCATGTACTCTTGGGGGGATGGAGAAGGGGATATGTGATCGATCGATTAAAGCATGCCGGAATTTCTTTTACATATTTTGAAAAAGCATCTATTGATATAGTAAGAAAAATGTATAATGCGTGTGATCTTTATATTGTAGCATCCCGTTATGAAGGAGGTCCACAGGCCATATATGAGGCCGCTGCAATGAAGGTGCCCATTATTTCAACAAATGTGGGTACTGCTTCTGACGTTTTATGCAACACGTGTATTGTGGATCTATCACGTGAAACTTATTATCCGACCAAAAAGGATATAGATTTGAACTTTAACAAAGTTCAGGATTACAATATGATTAATCATATGCAAAACTATGAAAAATTATTAAGGGAAATAGTGTGACAGTACAAAAACGAGCATTAGTTACCGGTGTTAATGGTATGGATGGTTCCCATCTTGCTGATCTTTTATTAGAAAAAGACTATAAGGTCTTTGGGTTAGAAAGACGATCTTCGGTCAAAAATAGAACTAACACAAGTCATTTAAAAGATAAAATAACGTTTGTACCAGGTGACTTAACAGACCAGAATTCGTTAGTAAGAGCTTTAAAGGAGAGTAACCCTCATGAGGTTTATAACCTGGGTGCTCAATCATTTGTAGGGGAAAGTTGGAATACTCCGGAGTTTACTTCTGATGTGACAGGCCTGGGAGTATTGCGTGTTCTTGAAGCCATTCGTGAATATGATAAAAGCACTAAGTTTTATCAAGCTAGCTCTTCCGAAATGTTCGGTCGAATGGTGGAGGATCCAGCAAATGAAGAAACCCCCTTTTATCCTCGTAGTCCTTATGGCGTTTCGAAACTTTATGGTCATTGGATTACAAAAAATTATCGAGAATCATATGGAATGTTTGCATGTTCGGGAATTCTTTTTAATCATGAATCAGAAAGAAGAGGCCTGGAATTTGTAACTAGAAAAATTTCTGATGGGGTGGCACGAATTCATCTAGGGATAGCTGACCATATTGCATTGGGTAATCTAGATTCAAAACGAGATTGGGGATATGCTCCGGATTATGTCAATGCTATGTGGTTGATGTTACAACAAGACGAGCCCAATGATTATGTAATAGCGACGGGAGAAACCCATTCTATTCGTGAATTTTTAGATATTGCATTTTCCTATGTGGGGATTGATAATTGGTTATCACATATAAAGCAAGATCCTAAATTTATGAGACCTGCAGAGGTAGATGTACTGCGCGGTGATTATCAAAAGGCAAAAATGAATTTGGGATGGGAACCCACGGTATATTTTAATGAATTGGTTGTCAAGATGATAAAAAATGACGTCAGCAGAATTAAACACGAGTTGAGTTATTAATCATGAAAATAGAGTTCCTAGATTTAGGAAAGCAACCAATAGCAAATAATTTTTTAGATGATGTAGAACAATTTGAGAGTGAATATTTTTATTCTTTACGAATTTGTTATGATGATGAAACACATTTAGTTTCTCTTGCTGAATTTGTTTCTCCAGAACAAATGTTTCATGATGGATATGTTTATCATGCATCTCTTTCAAGGACCATGAGAGATCATTTTAAAAATGCTGCTCTCGATATTCAACAAAATTTTAATCCTAAAAAAGTATTAGAGATTGGTAGTAATGACGGAGTTTTTTTGCGCCATTTTTCTTCAAGCTCAACGATTGCTGTTGAGCCATGTGGAAATTTTGCTGATATGACTAATAAATTGGGATATCGCACTTATTCCGAGTTTTGGACTTCTTCTTTTGCAAACAAACTCATTCATGATGAAGAAAAACGTGATGTAGTGTTTGCTGCCAATTGTATGAGTCATATTCAAGATTTGTCTGATGCCTTTTCCGGAGTGAGAAATGTTTTATCATCCAACGGTGTTTTTATTTTTGAAGACCCTTCCTTGTTAAGAGTTATAGAAAGAAATTCATATGATCAGTGTTATGGTGCACATGCTCATATTTTTTCCGTAACAGCATTAAGCAAAATATTAAATGAGCAGAATTTAAGAATTTTTAGAGTAGAAAATTTAGATGTACATGGTGGCTCCAATCGTATTTTTGCATGTAAAAAAGAATGTACAAAGTTTCCAGTTGAAGACAGTGTTATTGAAAATCTAAAACTGGAAAAATCATTAGGATTAAATAATTTTTCAACATATCAGGCATTTGGTTTACGGGTAAAAAAATCAAAGCAACAACTAGTAACATTATTAAAAAACTTAAAGACAAAAAATAAAAAAATTGTTAGTTATGGAGCCACAGCAAAGTCTACAACGGTTTTTAATTACTGTAATATCGGTCCAGATATCATTGATTGCATAGTGGATGTTACTCCATCTAAGCAAAATAAATTTTCTCCAGGGATGCATATTCCCGTTATTTCACCCGAGCGGGGTTTCGATAAAACTGTTAATTATGCATTTTTGGGTGCATGGAATTATGAAGAAGAAATTTGTGAAAAGGAGAATGCGTTTCTTCAAGAAGGGGGGCAGTTTATTTCTCATATTCCCCATGTAAGGATTATAGAAGCAAAATGAATAATTCCGTAGAGACCGCGATGATACAGTATCATGAAGACGACAGGGCTCAACGCTATTTAAATATATTTGATCTTCCACAGGGTCAGATCAATGTTTCTTATGTAAATTCAACAAACCACATTGTTGCATGGCATGCTCACGAGATTCAAACTGATTATTGGGTATGTCTTCAAGGTTCATTTAAAGTTGGTTTGGCATATCCAATTTATGAAGATGGAAATTTAATAGGCCATGAAGTAAAATGGGAATATTTATCGGACAAACAACCCAGAACGCTTAAGATTCCCCCGGGGGTTTATCATGGTTATAAAGCTTTACAACCAAACTCCATTATGCTTTATTTTTTAACAGAAAAGTATGATCCAAATGATGAAGTTCGCGCTACTGTGGGTTCATTTGGCGAAGAATGGAAAGTCGAAAATAAGTAATTAAAAATGAAGCCACCTAGACAAATTGATGTTGCAGGTCCGGATATAACTCAACACGAAATTGATGCCGTAACTCGTGCTATGAAACATGGGTGGTATGAAAAACCATATTATTATGTTGAAAAATTTCAGGACGAATTTTCTCAATATCATCATAGAAAATTTGGTATCATGACGCCCAGTTGTACAACGGCCATTCATTTGCTTCTTAGTTGTTTGGGAATAGAAAGAGGAGACGAAGTAATTGTTCCGGAATGTACATGGATAGCATCTTCTGCTCCCATCAGTTACCTAGGCGCAACTCCGGTTTTTTGTGATATTGATAGAAGTAATTGGTGTGCATCTCCGGAATCGATTGAAAAAAATATAACTAATAAAACTAAGGCTATTATTGTGGTGGATTTATTTGGGAATATGCCGGCCATGGAGCAGATATCAGATATTTCACGCAAATATAATATTCCCCTAATCGAAGATGCCGCCGAAGCCCTAGGGTCTTCCTACACTGGTATTCCTGCAGGAAAATTTGGTGTAGGATCTGTTTTTAGTTTTCATAGGACTAAAACGCTAACTACGGGAGAAGGAGGAATGTTGCTTTTGGATGATGAGGAACTTTATAAAAAATGCATGATATGGAGAGATCATGGAAGAGATGGTGCATTACCCCTGTCAATGCAAAACCCTAATCAAAAAGCTTATTATAGCCAACATGTAACCTTTAAATATATGCCCTCAAATCTACAAGCGGCATTAGGTTATGCACAGTTTCAGAGGATAGATGAACTGGTTCAAAGAAAGCGTCATCATTTACATTTTTATAGAAATGAATTAAACGAGATGGGGGATTTGTATTTTAATGAAGATTCAAACTTAGTGTATAATGGTGCATGGGTTACGGCTATGATCATTGGAAACTCATATTCCATTGATAAGGAAATATTCATTGACGAAATGAAGAAAGAAGGAATTCCGATTCGGCCATTTTTTTATCCTCTTTCTTCATTACCTGCGTATAATATGAAAACAAATATGCTAAAGAATCCCATAAGTTATGATATATCAAATCGAGGTGTCAATTTACCCGGGAGTGCCAGGCTTACTGATGATGATCTTCTTTTTATCTGTAATAAGGTAAAAAAAGTGTTAAGATATAAAGGTGGGAGAAAATAGATGACATTTAATGAGTATTATGAGTACTATCTAACTTTACACCAGAACAAAATGTGTCGACGCCTGCATGTAGTGGGACAGCTCGTCACCATTTTAACTTTGATATATGCCCTATCATTTCAGGCATGGTTTTTGTTGTTGTGTGTGCCTTTCGTTGTATATCTGTTTGCATGGTCTGGTCATTTTTTCTTTGAAAAGAATACCCCTGCAGCATTCTCTAAACCGATATGGGCAAAAGCTAGCGATTGGATTATGCTTAAAGATTGGCTATTAGGAAATATTGAAAGATGACAGCAATAACGGAGTTTAATAATGGGTGATAATAAGAATAAAAAAATCCTTGTGACCGGCGCCGGTGGGTATATAGGATCCGTTCTTGTGAGATTGTTGCTAAACGAAGGTTGGGAGGTTACTGCATTAGATAGATTTCATTTTGGAGAAGATACTTTACCCACTAATGATAATCTTCATATTGTGAAAGACGATATTCGAACTGTTGATGCAAAAGTTATTAAGGGACATTATGCCGTCATTGATCTTGCGGCTATTTCAAATGATCCTTCTGGAGAATTGAGTCCAACCACAACAGTGTCGATTAATCACTTAGGAAGATTTAGGATGGCATCTTTAGCAAAATCTTTAGATGTTAAAAGATATATTTTTCCATCATCGGCCAGTGTATATGGGTTTCAGAAAGGAATTCTATCAGAGACATCTTCTGTAAATCCACTTACTACCTATGCTCAGGCAAATTTAAATGCTGAGAAGGATGTTCTTTCTTTGGCTGATGATAATTTTATTGTTACTATTTTAAGACAATCTACCGTTTTTGGTTCTTCACCTCGGATGAGATTTGATTTGGCAATTAACGGAATGGTAAAAGGTTTTTTAGAGAATGGCTTAATTCCTATTCTTAAAGATGGGACTCAATGGCGCCCATTTATTCATGTAACTGATACGGCACGAATAATGATCATGTGTTTAATCGCAGATTCAAACAAAATCCAACAACAAATATTCAATGTAGGGTCTTCAGAAAATAATTATCAAATTTTTGATTTAGCAAAAAATGTGGCCGTTGGTTTGAATATGCCTTTTAGATATAGGTGGTATGGTGATCCGGATCATCGGTCTTATAATTTGAATTTCGATAAAATTAAGAAAGTATTAGGGTTTGAACCCACCCACAATGCAGTCTCTGGTGCACGAGATGTTTTAGATGCAATTAAGAATGGTGATGTAGACCCACATTCTCCCAAAACTATTACGGTGAACTGGTATAAGGATTTAATCAAAAGGGGAATTAAATTATAAATGAAAACTAGACATTGCATAGGAGTTTTGTGTTATTGTAGATCTGAAAATACTCCGGATCGTTTTAAGCGACTCAAGGAATCAATTTCATCAATGCAATCTCTGAAAAGAGATGACAACTATATGTTTTTATGGGACAATGGATCTTCTAAAGATGTAAAAGAATTTTTGGATACATGTGATTTTTTTGATGATGTTTTCTTTTCTACAAAAAACTTGATGGAAAATGCAGTTTTTGTTTTGTTGAATTTAAAAGCACAGGAACTGAATGCTGAATTTGTTACGTTTTTATGTGATGATAATATGGTTTATGATGCCGAAGCTATTCCTCACTGTTTTGAATTTTTAAAGACTAATCCGGAGTGTGGATATGTCCGAGTTCTTAAATATGAAATTGATAAACCACACATTTATGACAAAATTTTAAAACATCCTGATATGGATGTTCCTAATGCACAAAGACACTTTAACACCATTACAAAAAAACCCCTAACATGGCATCACGCAGGCCAATACGAAAAATATACGTTTTATAAAAATAATTGGCATTGGACGGATTTTCCAAATGTTTGTCGTGCTGATGTGTTTGATAAAATTATTCCAAAAGAAGATGGGGGAATAATGCAACACAATGAACTCAAAATGATGCTGGCTTATGGGAAGTTAAATTTGAGCACCGGTATTCTTGATGGGGGAGCGATAACCCACAATCAAAGAGATTTTCACGATGGAGGTTCTGTTAGGGTAAGTGAAGTGTGTAATACTTCATTATATGACAAAATAATAAAATATGATGAAATAATTGAGGAAATTAGGAAAGTTTGTAATGAAGATTAGTGCTTTATGGGAACATAATTTAAAGCAAGATGAATTTGTAAGTGACAATGAATTCCTTAATAACCTTAAGCAATCATTTACTAATTTTAAATTGTCCTATTGGAATCCTAAAAATAATGGTATGCGTTATTTTAAAATGTTGCTTTATAATCTTGCAATTAATCTTACTTCTCAACAAAAACTTTTAATTCTTAACACAAAGAATAGGCATATAGGTAATCCAATTTCTGTTGATGTTGATGATTTAAATATATGTTTTGATTATCTTCAAGCTGCTTTAGAGACTGACTATATTTTATGTAAATGGAATCCAATTGATGTTTTGGAAATTGGGGCTGGTTATGGTAGGACGGCACACATGATATTGTCAAACTCTACCATCAGTCAATATACAATTATGGATTTACCGGAATGTTTAAAAATTTGCCAACATTATTTATCAAAGGTTCTTTCTTCTGATCATTATAATAAATTAAGATTCATTGATGTGCTTGATCATGATTCTTTTGTGGACTTAAAACATGATTTATGTTTGAACATTAATTCTTTTGCCGATATGGATCGCGAAACAGTTTTTGAATATTTGGGACTTATCAATGAGAACTGTAATGCATTTTATTGTAAAAACGCAGTAGGAAAATACTGGGATCCCGAGTTGGATGACCACATTCAGGGATCCAGTGTTGTTAAAAAGGCAATGCAAATGGGTCCTCTAACAGATATTGTGGACATTCATGATCAGGATTCCGTTTTGAGTGCATCTAAAAAGTTTTTAAAGGTTTATAGACCCAGCGGGGGTTGGAAAACTTTATCATCTTCTTGGGCTCCTCCCATTAGTCATTATTGGCAGGCAATCTATATAAAGGAGAAAATGATAAAATGAAAGGAATATTGTTGGCCGGCGGAACCGGTTCACGGTTATATCCCATTACTAAAGTTATATCTAAGCATTTGCTTCCCGTTTATAATAAACCCATGATCTATTACCCTCTATCAATGTTGATGCTAGCAGGAATAAGAGATATTTTATTGATAACAAATCCACAATATCTAGATTTATATGAAAGTTTATTGGGCGATGGATCTAGATTCGGGATATCAATATCTTATAAGGTTCAGGATTCGCCACGCGGAATCGCAGACGCTTTTGTACTAGGCAGGGATTTTATTGGCTTGGATAGTGTGTGTTTAGTATTAGGGGATAATATTTTTCATGGTCATCATATTCCAGAAATTCTACAGAAGGCCAGAAATAGAATTGAAGATTCTAATGGTGCTATGATTTTTGGGCATTCCGTAAGCAACCCATGTGATTATGGTGTTATTGAGATTGATACAAAGGGGGATGTTTTAAGTATCGAAGAAAAACCCCAGGATCCCAAATCTAATTATGCTGCCGTTGGGCTTTATATGTATGACAACAATGTTCTAGAGTATGTGAAACATTTAACTCCATCTGCTAGAGGAGAATTAGAAATAACTTCTCTTAATCAATTATATCTGGAAAATTCAAGTTTAAATGTGGTAGTGATGGGTAGAGGTATTGCATGGTTTGATGCTGGAAATTGTGATTCTTTATTTAGGGTATCTGCATTCGTACAAAATATTGAAAAAAGACAGGGATTAAAAATTTCATGCTTGGAAGAAATTGCATATTACCTCGGGTATATTTCTAAGGAACAATTAGAAAAAATATCTAGTGACATTCCTCACTCCGAGTATACCAATTATTTATTGGGGCATGAGAAGACTCAAAATAAAATTTTAAATGAAATGCAAACATAACAGCACACATTATGAAAAATGTTTATATCAAAAAATGAGAAAATATCGACAATCTGCGTAATAGGGAATTCCCCAAATGTCCTAGAGGAAGAACTGGGGGAAAAGATTGATTCTTGTGATGTAGTCATTCGAATTCAAGCATTTAAGATAAAATCATTTGAGAAATATATCGGATCAAAGACGTCCGTTATTGCTCTTTCATGGGTTACTAAAGAAAAAATGAGTGACGCTCTAGAGAACTGTGGGGTTAATGATTTTATGTCTATAGAATATTGGTCTAGTAGGCCTTTAGAAAATTTTCGCTTAAAAGTATGTCAAGATGTGTTGGGTCATATAGATGTTAAAAATCCTTCACATAGAGCTTGGCAGCATTTAGTTAACGAGATATATTCCAGTTTCTGGAGAAAACAACCGGGTTCTGGTATAGTCGTACTAGAAATGGCATTAGAGACATTCCCACAGTCACAGATCTTCTTTTGTGGATTTGATTCTACAAAAGAAAAACATCATTTAGGTAGCGATAGAGTAGATAGAGAAACGCCGACAAACCGTATAGGGCATGACTGGATTGGTGAGTGGAACTACATTCAAAAACTTACTAAAAATGGAATCATAAAGCATATACGTGATAAAAATTAGCAACAGTTCTTAATGCGTCGCAAAATACAATAAT
>NZEE01000098.1 GCA_002688965.1 archaeon
GGTAGTTATTCATTTGAGAGTGCCGGCGAATATTGTAAATATTTTGAGTGTTTATCAGAAGATAATAAAGATTTATATTTATCTGATATTATAAAAGCTATGGTAGATGATGGATTTAAATTTAAACCTGTATTGGTATCAAATTATATTGATTGGGGAACAAAAGAGGATTGGTTTAATTATGTTAGACAATATAAAACACTATTCGTGGATATAGATGGAACATTAGTTAAAAGTTCTGGTAAGTATACACCACCATATTGGGGTGAAACAGATGGTATAAGAGAAAATATAGATTTTCTAAATAAGTTATATGATACAGGTAAGGTTTATATTATATTGACTACTGCTAGACCATCTTCAGCTAAAGATGTCACGATAAAACAAATGGAAACGGAGGGAGTGAAATATGATAATATTATCTTTGATTTATTTCATGCAAATAGAACATTGATAAATGATTATGGAACTTCCAATCCCTATCCAACTTGTGATGCAGTTAACATAGTTAGAAACTCAAATGAATTAGAACGATTTTTAAAGGATTTAGGAAAATGAAAAAAATATTAATCACAGGTGGTGCAGGATTTATTGGTTCACAATTAGGTTATCATTTACACAATCAAGGACATGAAGTGATTCTTTTAGATAATATGAGTTATGGTAATAAAGATAATTTAGAAATAGATGGTAAAACATTTGGAACTTTTATTGAGGATGATGTTAGAAATAAAACAATCCTTAACTATACGAAGGGTATAGATTATGTATATCATTTTGCTGGTATAGCACCATTACCAGATTGTCAAGAAAATCCAAAAGATGCTATAGATATAAATGTCGCTGGAACAGCTAATGTTCTTGAAGCTGCTCGTTTAAACGGTGTTAAGAGAGTTATATTCGCTTCAACAAGTGCATTATATGAAAATCATACAACATACCCAGCCAAAGAAACTGATGATGTTTATCCTGATTTAATTTATGCAACAACAAAAAAACAATGTGAGTTGTTATGTGAATCTTTTGGTAGTGTTTATAATTTACCTATAGTAATGTTAAGGTTTTTTAATGTGTATGGCCCTCATCAAGATTTCAGGAGAAAACATCCACCTTTAACAGGGTATCTAATGAAAACATTTTTACAGAATGAGATACCAACATTATTTTCTGATGGTGAACAGAGAAGAGATTATGTATATATTGATGATTTAATTAATATATGTGAAATAGTAATGACTCACGATAAGGCTGTTGGTGAAAAGTTTAATGTTAGTTCTGGTAATACTTATTCAGTAAATGAAATCTATGATAGTGTTGCTAAATGTTTTAATATCACTTCTAAACCTAACTACAATGTTCCTTCAAACTTTTGGAATGCATATCCACATCTTTTTGAAGGAAAATACACTCTAAATAAAAATAGATTAGAAAAAGAAGTTTTAAAATATTGTGTGGGTGATACTACTAAATCAAAAGATGTATTGGATTGGGAAGCTAAAACTACTTTAGATGATGGTATGAAAAAATGTGTTGAACATGCAAAACAGGTGGGTTTATAATTATGACAAGTATACCGATTATATGTTATTCACATTCATCATATAGTGATTTGTGGGAAATATTTTTTAATCAGATTAATTTATATTTTCCAAATAATAAAAAATATTTATTTACAGATGATGATAAAAATAAACCATTTGATGATATTCAAACTATATTTTTCAATGACAATGATTCTTATTCAACTAGAGTAACTCAATGTTTAAAACAAATAGATGAAAAAATTTGTATATTTAAACATGAAGATATGATTTTGTACGATTCTCCAAATATAACAAAATTAGATGAAATTATTGGTTTTATTGAGGAATATAATATAGATTATATAAAATTGTTAAAGGGTGGTCATCAATTTGACGAAGTTTTAGAAAACATGCCAATTAACAATTTATATTGGATACCTCATACATCAACTAATTTGTCATTTGCAATACAACCTACGATATGGAAAGTAAATAAGTTATTGGATATATATCAAAATTCAAGTCCAAGTAAATTAGTTGGTAATGTGGCTGTCGGTGATTTTGAAATAAATGCTTCGGAGTATGTAAACAAATCCGATATTAATGGTTTATATTGGTATGACAATGAACCTAAAAGAGGTATGCATCATTATGATTGTAATATATATCCTTGTGGAAATATGATTTATAAAGGTAAATGGGTTTATTCTGAATATAAATCTGAATTAACAAGATTATTTGAAGAGTATAACATAGATAAAAATTTAAGGGGAACTATATGATAAAATTAGTTATATTTGATTTAGATGGAGTATTAGTTGATGCTCGTGAATTGCACTATAATGCATTAAACAAAGCTTTAAATTCTATAGATGAAAAATATGTAATACAAAGAGATGAACATTTGTCTACATATGATGGTTTGTCTACAACGAAAAAACTTGATATGTTAACTAAAAACAAAGGGTTACCTTTAGAATTACACGATAGTGTTTGGAAATTAAAACAAGATATGACTATTAAAATTATAGATGGTTTTTCTGTTGACGAAAGAATACAATCTATTTTAAGGAGTTTGAAGTCGGAGGGATATAAAATAGCCTGTGCTACAAACTCTATCAGAGAAACCGCTAAATTACAATTAATTAGAAAAGGTTTTTTCGAGTACATTGATTTTATGTATTCTAATCAAGATGTTAAAAATCCAAAACCAAGTTCAGAAATGTATTTAAAATGTATGATTAAAGCTGAAGTAAATCCAAATGAAACTATTATAGTTGAAGATTCACATATAGGGAGGAAAGGTGCACTAAGTAGTGGTGCTTATCTATGTACGGTTGAGGATTGTAGTGATGTTTCATATGAGAAAGTAAAAAGGTCTATAAATTTGGCTAATGAAAAAGAAGAAGTGAAACCAAAATGGCAAGGAGGAAATATGAACGTATTAATACCAATGGCTGGTGCTGGTTCAAGATTTGAACAAGCTGGATATACGTTTCCAAAACCACTAATAGAGGTGAATGGAAAACCAATGATACAAGTTGTTGTTGAAAATTTAAACATAGATGCAAAACATATTTTCATAGTTCAAAAAGAACATTATGAAAAATACAACTTAAAGTATCTGTTGAATTTAATTACAAACAATAATTGTGAAATAGTTCAAGTGGATGGAATTACAGAGGGAGCTGCATGTACCACATTGTTAGCTAAACAATTTATAGATAATGACGAACCATTAGTTATGGTTAATTCAGACCAATTCGTTGAATGGGATTCAAATGAGTTTATGTATTCAATGACTGCTGATGATGTAGATGGTGGTATATTATCATTTGAAGCTACTCATCCTAAATGGTCATTTGCAAAATTAAATGATGATGGGTTTGTATCTGAAGTAGCAGAAAAGAAACCTATATCTAATATAGCAACTGTTGGAGTTTACTATTGGAAAAAAGGTTCTGATTATGTTAAATATGCAGAACAAATGATTGATAAAGATATAAGAACAAATAATGAATTTTATGTTTGTCCTGTGTTTAACGAAGCTATTGGTGATGATAAAAAAGTAAAAGTATTTCCAATTGATAAAATGTGGGGATTGGGAACACCAGAAGACTTGGAGAGGTATTTAAATGATTTTAATATCACATAGAGGAAACATAGATGGTAAATATCCTAATTTTGAAAATAATCCAATCTATGTAAATAAGGCTTTAAAAAATGGATATGATGTTGAAATAGATGTTTGGTGTGTGGATAATAGATGGTATCTTGGGCACGATTCACCAGAACACGAAATAACTTTAGATTATTTAAAAAATGATAAATTTTGGTGTCACGCTAAAAATATCAACGCTTTAAATGGAATGTTAAAAGAGGGAAACATTCATTGTTTTTGGCACCAAGAAGATGATGTAACATTAACTTCAAAAGGTTTTATGTGGACATATCCTGGAAAACCATTAACTGATAAGTCTATTTGTGTTTTACCAGAAAAAAATAATCAAATTCCAAAAAAAGCTCTTGGAATTTGTAGTGATTATGTTGTAAATTATAAAAAATTAGGGAAATAATAATATGATAGATTTAAAATCAATGGGGGGAAAAAATAGTAAAAGATAAATATTTTAGAGGAACAAACATTAAGGAAAGGTGGGAACAGAAACATATTCAACAATATCATTTAGATAAACCATTTGATTTTACCGCATATGAAAATAATGATATGAGTGGTTATGGTACTGTCGCAGCTAAATTATTAGAGGAAAATAAGGACGCATTTAAGAAAACAACTTTACACGAACTTGGGTGTGGAAATGGTAGTTTTTCTGCATATGTAAAATTAAATGTTTTAAAGGATTGGGAAATAAGTGCCGAGGATTTTTCAACGGTGGCGATAGATACAGCAAAACAAAAATGCCCAACTGTTAATTATTTTACAAATGATTTTTTGTTAAATAGGGTTGATAAAGATTATGGTTGTTTAGCTATGTTTGAAACGATTGAACATATTGAAGAGGGTACAAATTATGAAATATTAGATAATATATTGGAACATTGTGAATATGCAATTATATCAACGGTTGATACTGAGGATACTTGTTTTGGAGAACACATTTCTCACTATAAAATTGATACATTTGGAAACAAGGGATATGATGTTATATGGAAAAGTTTTTTGGGTGAAATACAAATGCCAGATGGCATTTATCATTATATGATATTTTTATTGAAAGGCAAACTTTAGGTTAGATATAGTGAAAACAGCATTTTTTTCAGAGACGGGCAATAATAAAAAGTATCCAAGAGATTTTCCAAATGCCAGAACGGAAGTTGGTTGGTGTATTGCATTAGACGCACCAATGTGTGCATTTGATGTATCACCAAGAGAACATTTTGATTTGGGGATTATTATTATTCCAAAGAGCAATCCAAAAGTTAGTTTGGATTTTATCAGGCGCCGATGTGATAAAGTAGCAGTAATGCAAGAAGGCCCACATTGGTATTTTCAAGATTACAGTATAGATAAACAATTTCATTATTATAATCTTATAATGGATGCTGATTGGGTATACTGTCATAATGAGTCTGATGTGAATTATTTTCTTGGGTTAGGTTGTAAAGATGTTAGAGTGATGAGAAGTCTAATGATACCAGAAGGATTGATACCAAGAAATGAATGGGGTGATGCTACAATGATTGGTGGTAATTTTGTAAGTTGGTATGGTGGGTTTGATAGTTATATAGTAGCAAGGGAAATAGGAGATCCTATATCCGCACCATCGATGGGTAGAAAACAGAATTTAGAGGAACAAATAGAGGATATTAATTATTTACCATATATGAGCTGGAGAGAATGGATAAACTGTTTATCACAATATAATATAGGAGTTCATTTGATGAGAACTCATGCAGCTGGAACGTTCTCTATGAATTGTGGATTTCATGGAATACCTTGTATTGGATACAAAGGATTGGATACACAAGAAAAATTACACCCATTAACTACAGTTGAGGTGGGAGATTTAGATAAGGCAGTATATATTGGTAAGAAGTTAAAAGATGATAAATTTTATAAATTATGTAGTGAAACTGCACATAAAAGATTTGAACAATATTATACGGAGAATGCATGGTTAGAGAACTGGAGTCAGCAGTGGAGTTAACGTATTTTATTGATTGTGGAGCTCATTGTGGTGAGTCTATATTATATGCCAAGAAATTATTTGGGACAGATATTACAGTAATATCCTTTGAAGGTATACCATATTTAGCCGATAAATTAACAGAATTATATGCAGATGACGATAGCGTTATGATACAAAATTCTTTAGTATGGATAGAATCTGGTACGAATAAATTATATTTATCTACTGAATGGTCAGATGGTTCTTCAATGTACGCTGAAAAAACTTCAGGTGGTGTATCTGAAGATTTATATGTAGAAGTGCCTACTTTTGACTTGTCTACCTGGATTACAACCACATTTAGTAAGGATGATTATATCATATTAAAATTAGATGTAGAAGGTGCTGAATATGATATCTTAGAAAAGATGATAAAGGATGGTACTTTGGATCACATTGATATTTTATGTGGTGAATTCCACGATATGAAAATTGATAATGATACAGTAAAAGAAAAAGCTAAATTTGTTTATAAATATTTAAGTGATAATAATATAGATTTTAAGATTTGGGAAACTCCTACTATGAATTATATAGACGGTAAGTTAGTAGAAAGACCTACAAATATGGAGGATATTGTTTAATGATCAAAATGACATTTGTGATACCAAGTAGAAATAATTTAGAATTATTAAAACTTGCATATAAATCAATAAGAAGGCTCAAAGGTGAACATGATATATTGGTATTAAATGATGCTAGTGTTGATGGAACTGGTGAATGGTTGGATTCGCTTGAAGATAGTAATTTAGTTATTCACACTAATCCAGGACCAGATAGAGTTGGTATAGTTGGTATGTTTGATAAGGGCATTGAAATGGCAAGAACTGATATAATATTTGCATTTCATTCTGATATGGTAGCTGGAACTAATTTAGATGTAAATATATTAGAACATTTAGAGAGAGGTAAGGTAGTTAGTGCTACAAGAATAGAACCACCACTACATCCACCTGGACCAGAAAAGATAATTCATAATTTTGGAATTGAACCTGAAGAGTTTTTGGGATATGATTGGGATAATCAAAATGTTGGGTTTGAAAAAGATAAAACAACAGAAGGCATATTTGCACCCTGGTGTATGTATAAAGAAGACTTTCAATCTATTGGTGGCCACGATAAACTATTTGCACCACAATCAAGAGAGGATTCAGATTTATTTAATAGATTTTTATTAAATGGTTATGAATTAATTCAAAGATGGGATGCATTAGTTTATCATTTTACAAGTCGTGGTAGTAGATTTAATAAATATGCGGGTGGAGATACAGGAAAGGATTCTCCAGAATGGCAACAGACTAATCAAAAAAATATGAGAAACTTTATTCGTAAGTGGGGCCATATGGTAAAACATGATGAACATATGAAACCAATTATACCACCCAAATATGATATTTGTTTTGTTGTTGATAAGTGTACACTTGAAATATTGGAAGCATTAGA
>NZEE01000099.1 GCA_002688965.1 archaeon
ACAACATGTATTGCAGATAATCAATCTTGTGGAAATTTTTCAGATGGTGGTGGAAATAATTGTCAAGACTATGACCATTCAGAAGGTCCAGGGCAAGTATGCTCAGCTTATTCAGCTTATTCAAGTGAAACAACATGTACTGCTCAGGGGAATACTTGTGATACATACCAGGATACAGATGGATACTCATGTAGACCAGCAGACTGGATTGAGCATGATTTACCTTGTAATTCTTATAATGATGGAACCACACAAAATTATTGTCAACCACCAACTTACATACCTCATAACTGGACTTGTAGTCAATATACTGAAGGAGATTCACTGGATGAATATTGTAGTCCATATGGTTATATTGATGAATCAACATGTACATTGGGAGTTGGTGAATATTGCATTGGGAATACACAATCTGGAGACCCAGAAACTCCAAGTGATTTAACTGAATGTGTTGGATGTCCAGCTGATAATTACTGTTTTCCACTTAATTATATCGACCCTACTACTTGTATAGGTCCTGAAAATCAGATATGTGAAATTGGTGATGTAATTGGGAGCTGGGTACCATCACAAGAAAGTTGTGGTGGGTATATTGATCCACTTGGTGGAAATTGTTCACCGGCAACTTATATACCTAATACTTATGATACAGAAACTTATTATGAAACATTTTGTCCATCTGATATTTATGATTGTAGTGATGAATATTATCAAACGTGGTGTGAAGAAAATGAATATCAACCAACTGTTACTTATGGAGAAGTACCAGTTATTGGTGGATATACAACTAATACTCCATCAGTAGATCCTGTATCATATCCATTTGATGATACTTTTCATGATTTAGATGTAGTAAAATTTACAAATATTTTAATAGCTTCTTGGGAGACAGAAGAGTATAGTGGAACAGAAGAATGCGGTGAAAAATTTATGAATGGAGATAATTTTACAGTTATGTATAATAGACAAGTATTAGTTTTAATGTGTAATAAGACAATAGCCGATTCTGGTGCATTTCCAGATGCACAGATTCATGAAAATATTGTTTTAATGAATGCAGATGATATGACCGATGTTGGCAAGGGAATGATGTTATTTATGGGAACTAACAAACAAGGGATTATGAAATGGCAACTACCTTAAATATATATTTAAATGAAGTAACCTTCACAAATATATACACTCCAGAAGTGGGTGATGTTATTTATTTCAAAGTTGATACTGATACTGAATATTCGATAAATTATTATTCAGACAGTGTCATGGTGAGTGTATTTAATTCACCTTATGATTATCCAGTTGGTACTCCTCCACCAGTTCCGCATAGCTGGCGAATTCAGAGAGGAGATGAAGTACTTACAGATGCGGTAACAGCTACAGCTTATGGTGATTCAGCTGATCAATGTGAAACCAACAATTGTTGGATTAATCAGTATGGACAACTGAACTGGGTTACAATTTATGATTTAGCATTTACAGTAGATACCGGTGGTGTAACTTCTACAATTGATAGTATTAGTTTGAGTGGTGATGGTTATTTGTATACTGATATAGCTAGAAATTTAACAGTTACTGGTCATGGTAATGATACTTATAGCGGACCTGGAGGTGGGATAATAACAGGTTATCAAATTTCAGAAATTCCTGGTGTACTTGATGCAATAACTAGAACAGACCTGTCATTAGCTAATGGTGAGGAATTTACTGAAACTATAAACATTCCTGCTTTTGGTCCTAGTTGTGATGTCTGCGGAACACATACATTAACATTAACTGTAACCGATAGTCAGGGAGATACTGCTCCTTCTACATCACAGTTTACTATTCCACAAGGAATTTATGGATGTACGGACCCTGAGGGTGGTGGTTATAATCAAGACGCTACAAGGTCAGATAGTAGTTGTACATATGGCGTGCCTCCATGTGATGTAGCAATATCTGAATTTTTTTTAAATCCTGTAACACCTGACGGTATTGAACGATGCATTACATCCGGCGCAATTTGCATACCTCAATGGATTGAATTAGTAAATTTAACAGACAATAATATTGATTTATCAAATTATCATATACAGGTTATAAATCCTTATTTATCTGAAGATTATTTGGATATAACAAGTCCTTTGTCCGGAAATGGAGGCAATATTTGCATCGCCCCGCCCTTTTCTGATTATGGAGCATTTAATGATGGTTTTTTAAAAACTAGTAATGATGCTGTTTTAAATACAACTATCTATTCTAAAGCAAGTTGGGAAAATGAAGAAGAATATTTAACAACTTGGTATTGTAACTTAAATAACACTTATTATTATGGTAATCAGGATTGTGTAGATAATTCTGATTGTAACGAGTGTATCCAAACAGAACATCACGGAAGATTTATGGTCATATCAAATAGAATGTCGCCTGAGTGGTATGATGGTGGATATGCCAGACGATCATCACAAAATTGTGGAGCATTTACATCAGCAGATTCCGGGTTTCCAATAAGTTTTGGTGATTGGGTTCATGATAGAGACGCAGGTACACTTGAGAGTGTAAAGAAAAAATTAAACATAGCATATACAGATTTTTTTATAACTGACGGTATAGAAGGGGGGTATTGTGGTGATGAACCGTGGAATACTGTTAATAATTATTTAAATGATAATATTATTCCTTCAAGTAAAGGTGATTCATATATCGTTCTTTGGGATGGAAATCCATTGGATGGTGGTCAAATGGAATGTGTTTTATGTATAGATACGAATTTTGCAAATACAGCAACTGCGGTAGACGGGTCATCTTTTGAGTTTAATACAGCAACTGCTTTAGTTTCTCACGATAATTCACATTTTTATCAACCTGATGTTTGGGTAGGAATTAATGAAGATGGTGAGGGTGGAGAGATATTTTATGCTGGTTCAGAATGTAATGGTGGTGATTGTGGTGAATATCAGATAAAATATGGGTCTGCTATATCTCAAATTTTTAATAATTTAGGACCAACTAATTTCGGTTGGCCTCCAGGGTGGTATCCTGGTGGAATGGAAGAAGGTGAATGGTTCTTTCTTGGTCCAGATATATTTGATTTATCACAGGCATGTATAACTGACGGTGGAGCTCCTCAAGAGTGTAATTTTTCTACTGATACTAATTATAATTATGGTACTCCCTTTGATGTAAATGTTAGTATTTATAATCCATCAGTAATAAATACAGATTGTCCAGCTCAACCATGTTTTTGTACAAATTATCAGGCCATTAATTACATATGTAAATTACCACCATATAATACAAATTTAGATATATGTCCAGAGGGAGAGAATACAATTGGTTTACCTCAACAATTAATTGTTGAATATACAGCGAATTGTCAATATGATTTCATAACAGGATGCACAGATACACTAGCTCTTAATTATTATTGTTTATCCGGTAGCGATTGGTATTGTGATGGTAATGAAATATTAGAGAATTGTTGTATCAATGTAAATGAAGATGGCGTTTGTGATGGTACATGTGATGATGGAACAACATGTGTGAGTAATGATGAATGTACTGGGTCATGTACTGCAAGTTTAGTGAGTTGTGTGCAAGATAATGATACTTGTGAATATGATACTGAAATATATTTTAACAATGTAAATAGAGGAAGTAAGTCATTTGACGTATGGTTGAATAGTTCTTTTCCAGTTTCAGCGGTAGAGACAATTAGAATTGTAGGAGTTAGATCTGTTATTGTTAGTACAGCTGGTGGCGGCGCGAGTAGCTGGAGCGTTTCATCAATAACTGTAGATATGGATGGTGATGTACCAACAACAGTAATCGATATAGATAAAGGTGCTGCCCCTAATATACCTGCAGGACCATATAAATTATTTACAGTTTATTATTGTTATCCAGAAGATGATTGTAGTGGAGAACATCCATATGATGTTATTACCGGTACAATTACTTTAGTATCAAATGGATTGACATTTGAAGATGGTAGTGTACCAATAAATTTAGTCTTTGATGATACCATGCAAGTTGATTGTGGTTTAAATCCTTATCAAGAAGATGATCCCAGGTATTTTAAAGATGCTTGTGGTTATTGTCACGATGCTAATACTGATAATGAGTTAATTGATTCCGGTGCTGGGTGTTGGTATGAAATGACAAATTGGACAGCTGGAATTACTATTATAGGTTTTGCACCAATAGGAGCTGATGTTGAAAGTTTTTGTTGTCCGGACGGATATGATTATGATGGAAATTATTGTGCATATGGTGGTGGACTTTATGAATGTGCTGGATGTGATGGTATACCTAGCAGTGGTATAGTCTTTGATGATTGTGAGAAATGTGACGGAGGAGCTAATAATGCATTAGATGGTATTCCAGATGTGTGTCTTGGTCTTCCTATTAGTGAATGTGAAGGATATGAAAACACTTATAGTTATAAGGATTGTAAGGGAGTATGTTTTGGTAGTGCTTATTTAGATCCGGAGTCAGAAGGAAATAGTTGGAATAATGATAGTGAAACCGATTATTGTTTAAGTGGTCAAATAAGTAGTACTAACATTTTCGGTCATTGTGTAGGTGGAACATCTGGTAATTTAAAATGTGGACAAGATTGCGCAGGACATTATGGATATACACCGTGCACAGAAAATGAATTAGATGTTTGTGCTGAAGGATATGGCAGAGGACCAGCTTCTTATGATATTTGTGAATGTTGCGTTGGAACTGGTACTAGTGAAAGTACACAAAATATAAAAGAAGGATGTTTAGATAAAGTTTGTACTGGACAATCTCCATGTGTACAAAATTATGGTCAAGATGAATGTGATATGTGTTTTGGTGGAAACTATGAAGGTGACCCAGCTGTTTGGGACGCTGGTGGATATTGTGTTGGAGATCCTCCAACTAATTTAGAATGTGATGATATGGGATGTCATGGACTTTGCGGGGGAGCGGACGGAGCCCAATATTATTTGAATTGTTTTAATGAGTGTTCTACTACAGGAGATGGTGATGGGTGTGGAGACGATGGATCATGTAGTCCAGGTATAAACGACTTTCCTTATGATGGAACAACACCATCAGGATATTGTAATTGTAATACAGGATATTGGGCCCAACGATGTGATCAAACATGTCCAGGTTTTGATGAAGAAGACAATAATACAATTTGTAACAGTCATGGAACTTGTGATGATGGTCAGGGCCCATCTATCGGTACCGGTGTGTGTACTTGTGATTGTCCAGGAGAAATGGACCATGCTTCTGATTGTTGGTTACCTAATAGTGGTGCTTCGACTGCGTGTACTGAGTTTTATTGTGATGGAACTCCTGCAGGAGAATGTTTACATGGAGGTCAGTGTGTAGGACCTAATGATTGTGATTGTACTGCTGCGTGGGGATATACGGGAACTTCATGTCATGAGTTTAATTGCGACACCGTTCTTGGAGAGAGTTGTGAATCTGGCGGCGGGCACGGAACTTGTATAGCACCAAATGAATGTTCTTGTCATGATTTTGAAGGAATCCCAACATCAGAATCAGGATTACCAGCTATATGGGTCACAGACACTGTTTCATGTGATACACCAATATGTGATTATACAGATGGTCCAGGCGGGTGTGTAAATGGTACTTGTAGTTGGCCTGGCGCAGGGCAACATAATATTTGTGAATGTACAAATGACGATTATTGGTGTGGTGATCAGTGTGAGCTTCCCAAATGCAATGGTGAATGTGAAAATGATTGTGGAGAGGGTAGTTGCGAGAATGGTAGTATCGGGGTTTGTACTTGTCCTACTGGTTTCTATTGCGGTGATGATTGTGAAATTCCAATGTGCAATAGTCAATGTGGAAATGAAAGTTGTGTGAATGGTGGGGTGTGCACTAGTGCTGGAGGTAATTGTGATTGTTCTGGTACAAATTATTGCGGTGATACATGTGCAACTCCAATGTGCAATAGTGAATGTGGAGATGTAAGTTGTGTGAATGGTACGTGTACTAATGCAGGAGATAGTTGTACATGTCAATCTACTTGTGGAGACGGCACTCAACCTTGTTATTCTGGTAATACATGTGCAGTCCCAGTTTGTAATAATGGTGGATGTCTAAATGGGGGCATATGTTATCTACCAGATACTTGTGATTGTCTCCCGGGATATACAGGTAACAATTGTGAAACTTATAATGCAAATTGCAATATTTCTTGTGATAATGGAGGTTGTCCATCTGACCCTAATACTTGTGAGTGTAATGATTACTATTTTCAAGACGAGGCTGGGACAATAATTAGTGGAGTTGGCAACTGTGATTATATGTCATGTGCAGGTGTAATTGTATCAGTTGATACCTGGTTAAATGTTAACGATGATAGTAATCCTTGTGCAAATAATGGTGTTTGTAATAATCCTGGTGGAGATTGTAATTGTAATGATATTGGTTATCATGGTCCTACTTGTAGTTTACCATCTTGTCCATATAGTAGTGACTTAGGTGATGAAAATTGTGGAAATGGGACTTGCACTGCTCCGGGTATATGTACCTGTACAAATGAGTATTGGGGACCAGCTGATTCTGGGGGTGAGTCTACATGTTCACTTCCAATATGTAATGGTCAATATAATAATGCTGGATGTAATGGACACGGAACTTGTACTGGTGGAACAAATACATGTGAATGTTACGGAGGGTATGGGGACTCTAACACTTTTTGTGAATTCACAATTTGTGGTGCAATAACTAGTACAACTTCTGATGGGGCAAATACATATTGTGA
>NZEE01000100.1 GCA_002688965.1 archaeon
ATATTCTTACATATCCCCAAATGTGCCGGAACAACAATTCGTAGACACCTAATCCATTTCATGGATAAAGAAAGTTATCTACAAGTATACTCAATATTAGACGGAACAAGCACAGATAAAGAGTATACAAATAAACAAATATTATCTCTCCCTAAAGAAAAAAGAGATAAAATAAAAATAATATTCGGACACGATATTTATTATGGAATTGACAAATTATTCCCAAATCGTGAACCAAAATACATAACTTTTTTAAGAAATCCTGTAAAAATAAAATTTTCTTCATATAATTATGGGAGAACTAGATTAAATAAAAAAGAATCTATTTCTGCAGACGACTACAACTCTTGGAAAAGAAATTTAATAAAAAATAATAAAATAATTACCTTTGAAGAATTTTTCAGTCATAAATCAGTCCCAAACTATATGTCAATGTTTTTGGTTTTTGCTTTCCTGAAAAGAATGATTCATAATGGAATGATACATAAAATAGTAGACGCAGATCTGAATAATGAAGATATAAAAGAGATTAAGAGAGCCCTGAATAAATTCTATTTTGTAGGTATCTTAGAAAATCCAAAAGATCTCCTATTTTTATATTTTTTATTTAAAATCGATAAATCTGCTCCAAAACAAAACGTATCAAAGAAATATATAAAAATGAATCAAAAAAACATAGAACTTGTAAGATCTAATTCAAAGTATGACCAAGAAATATACCGACACGCCATAAACTTAAATAAAAAATTTAAAAAAGAAAATCCAAATTTCAATAAAATCGTGAAAAATATGAAGTATAAAAGAATTCTCATGATTCCTTTTTCATTAAATAAACAAATAATTTATGAATATTCCGAAAGACTGCGAAAAACATCAAAAAAATACGGAAGACTAGTTGATTCAACAAAAGAAACTCTAAAAAAATTTAAAATAGAAATATAAAATGAAAATCGCAATAATCTTTGACATGATTTACCCCTTCAACATCGGAGGAACAGAAGTAAGAAATTATGAATTAGGCAAAAGACTTTCAAAAAATCACGAAGTCCATTTATTCGGTGTAAAACTCTGGGAAGGTCCTGATATAATAAAAAAAGACGGCCTAACACTGCACGGAGTATGCAGATACAAAAACCTATACAATTTCAAAGGAACACGAACAATCTGGGAGCCAATCAAATTCGCAATAAAACTCTACAAACCCCTAAAAAAAGAAAAGTTCGACGTAATAGATGCATCAGCTTTTGTATACTTCCACTGTTTCACCTGCAAAGCAATCTCAACTCTAAACAAAACCCCTCTCGCTTTCACCTGGCTTCAATACTGGGGAGATTACTGGTACTATTACTTAGGAAATATGAAAGGATTCATAGGAAAAAATATAGAAAAATTAGCCTCTAAACTTACAAAATACAACATATCAATCTCAAAAACAACAGCAAAAGATTTAAGAGAAAACAAAGTAAAAAAAGAAAACATTTTCATAAATTACTGTGGAACTAATCTCAAGGAAATAAACAATTCAAAACCAGCCAAAGAAAAGTTCGACCTCATCTTTGTCGGAAGACTAAACCATCAAAAAAACACATCATTATTAATAAAAACAACCAACTTACTAAAAAACCAATTCCCAAAAATAAAAGTATGCATAATAGGAGACGGCCCTGAAAAAAACCAGCTAAAAACTCTAACAAAAAATCTAAACTTAACAAAAAACATAACATTCAAAGGTTTCATAGAAAATAAAGAAGAAGTTTATGGGCATATGAAATCCTCGAAGATATTTGTTCTACCTTCAATACTAGAAGGACTTGGAATAGTTGTTATTGAGGCACATGCATGCGGCCTGCCTGTAATTGTCATTGACAACAAGTGGAACGCATCAAAAGAATTAATCCAGGAAAACAAAAACGGGTTAATCTCAAAAAACAACCCCCAACAATTAACCCAAAAAATAACACTTCTACTAGAAAACAAAAACCTAAGAAAACAAATGAGCACTGAAAGCAAAGAATCAGCAAAACAATTTGACTGGGACAACATTGCAAAAGACCTAGAAAAATACTACACAAAAATCAAAAATGGAAACAAACCTAAACATCTTCGGAATTAAAATACTAATTAATTCAAACAAAGAAATATCTGATTGGATAAGTTATGATTACAGTAGATACATTTCCAAACAAATCACAAATCCAAACCTAACATTCAACCTTTCACTAGAAAAACCAAACCAAGAAAATCTCCCAGAACTAACAGCCACAACATACCACGACGATTACATCATATACGACTCAAAATCAACAAGAATAATTGACTTTTTCGGCAGTGCACTTTCAATATACAAAACAAAAGAAAACACAATAAACATTTACTGTCAAGACAAAGACAAACTCTACGAAATTTTCTACCTATCTTTCGAATCACTCCTAGGAGAAAAATTAGACAAAAACAACTTCAACAGAATCCACTGCCTAGCACTAGAAAAAAACAACAAAGCAACAATCATCCTACTCCCCCCCGGCGCTGGAAAAACAACACTAGCCTTAAAATTCTTAGAAACAAAAACAGCAAATGTCCTAACAGAAGACATCTTACTAATAAAAAACAAAAAATTATACGGACTTCACACTCGTTGGGGAACTCGAGACAAAACCCAAAAAGGAAGATTAATGAAAAGAGAAAAACACTCAGACAAAAAATTAATCGACGCTAAAACCCTAAGTTTAACAACAAAAGCCCTACCTTCAAAATTAATCATCGGAAAAAGAATCTCATCAAACAAAAGCAAAATAAAAAAAATCCCCAAACATAAACTTTTCATTCCATTATTCAAAAGCATGGTTCTAGGTTTAGAACTCCAGCAATCCCTCGCCTATTTCCTACTAAGAAACTTCAAAGACGGATTTTCAAAAGCAAACATTGCAGCATCAAGACTATCTTCCATGCTAACCCTCTTAAACAAAACCCAAACATACGAATTCTTAATAGGATACAATATTAAAAAAAACTACAACACATTAAATAAATTCATAAACCCAAATGTCTAACCTAAAAAGAATAATCACCACAAGCATAGCACTAGCAAAAGCAGGTTTCAAAGAACAAAACGAAGGAAGCTACTCCGGAATAATCCTACAAGTAATAGTCCCATTACTTATGCTCGGCGTACTAGTTCTTATTTTTTCTAGTGCAATTGGAAGCCAAATCCCACACTATCCCTTCTATATTTTAATGGGAATAGTCATTTTTAATTTTTTCACCAGCACTATTGCAAATTCAATAGACATAATAAAAACTAATGGACAATTAGCAAAAAACTTAAAATTCCCACTAATTTCATTAATCATCTCAATCACATTCTTAAATCTTTTTCTCCACCTGCCCTCAATAGTAATAATCATCATTTTCATATTAGTAACCAAAAGTTCAATACTCGGAATAATTTTTTACCCACTAATTTTATTATTCCTAACATTTTTTACATTAGGAATTTCATTCACACTCGCAACAATGAAAGTTTATCACATCGACACTAGCACTATCTGGTCAATGTTATCACTAATTTGGTGGTTCGCAACCCCAATTTTTTATTTAGTTGAAAAAAACTCAATGATTTACCAAGCAAATTTAATAAACCCTTTATTTTACATTATAACAACAGCCAGAGAAATAATAATTTACAACCGCGCCCCAGAACCATTCATAATTTTAGGAATGTTACTTTTTTCATTACTCTCATTACTAATAGGACTTTTCATATTTCAAAAACTAGAAAATAAATTCGCCGAAAAACTTTAAATGGAAATCATAATAAACAATCTATCAAAAGAATTTAAAGACGGCTATAGTAGACACCGAGGAATCCTAAACCGATTAATCTCACTCATAATCGACGGTAAAAAACAAAAAAGTTTACTAGCTTTAAAAAACATAAACCTAGAAATAAATCAAGGAGAAAAAATCGGTTTAATCGGAAAAAACGGTTCCGGAAAATCCACCTTATTAAGAATAATAGCTAGAATGTATCAAAAAGATTCAGGCAAAATAAAAATAAATAATCCGCCAGTTTATATCGGCAACTTGCACGGACTAATGAAACTTAGGCTAACCATGAAAGACAACATAAACTTATTATGCTCACTGCTAGGATTAGACAATCAAAAAATAAAAGAAAAATTACCTTCAATCATCAAATTTTCCGAACTTGAAGAATACTCAGACGCCCAATTATACAAATTTTCAAGTGGAATGACAATAAGACTATTGTTTTCAATATTCATCCATTCCATAGATACCTCTAAAAATAGCATCCTATTACTTGACGAACTTTTATCAGACGCTTTAGACAAAGAATTCAAAATTAAATCAACGGAAAAAATAAAAGAAGTAATGAAAAGCGAAGCAACAATAATTTTAATTAGCCATAATATAAACCTAATAAAAAACTTCTGCGACAAAACAATATTAATGGAAAACGGAGCAATTAAAGATTACGGCCCAACAAATAAAATACTAAAAAAGTATCTAAATAATTAAAAAACCTAATAATGAAAATATAAAATGACACTACAAAAAATAAAAAATAAAATCTTCAAAATAGTCAGAAAATTCTTCCTCCGCACTAACCACATACCCTTATTCAAACAATTAGGAATTTTATTGTATAAATTAGGTTTATGGATTGTCGTACAAAAATTAAAGAAAATACCAACCATAGAATCAATCTACCTCAAAACAAAGTTTAATGATTACTTTACAGTAGGACAAAGTGATCTTGATTTACATGTTGTTCTAAAAGAAGTAGAAGTTAATAAAGAAATAAAAGCTATGGAAACTACAAACCAAGCCATTGATAAAATAATCAAAATTTTTCCATTTATTAATGAAATGCAGATTTATCCTCATACAAATTTCAATGGAATAATAAGTCGTACTCCTCGAGGATTTTATGATCCCTTTACACTAATCTATGGAAAAAAACTTGATTTAAATTATAGCGAGAACTTATTCGATCATATGTTTGCAGCAAATTTTTACTATTCAGATTTACTATTCACAACTTATGAATCAACATTAAATGGTGATGGTACCTTAAGAATACCATACAAACTTTTTTACAAAATTACCAGAATATTATATTCATTAGAAAACAAAAAATATACCTCCGATAAAAAGAAACTTAAAACATTTTTAAAAGATAAAGGAATTCCAGAAAATTTTATTAACACAATTTACAACTTGCCCAATGTCCAGTATAAATGGGATAGGGAACTTTTAATCCAGATTTTATTTAATACAATAAAATTAATTGAAACCTCATACAAACAGAATAAAGATGAATATAACAAAAACACAAAATTATTAACTTTAAAAAAAAGAAGAGAGAAATACGAAAATACAAATAATGAAATTCTTGAGTTTGTTAACAATTTAGACAAACAACACGTAAAATCAATTTATCTATTTCCTAAAAGTGCGGTGTATAATGCTACTTGTTTAATTACAGTTATTCCAAGTTCACTAAATTACTCAGATTTTAAAAAACAAATTAGCTCTATTTTAAACAATTTACATTCATTAAAATCTCTAAAACAAGTTGCTAATGCTAAAGTTAATATGTTCACAGATGCTATGAGAATTACAGATTTCACTATGCCTTTAATTACAACAACAACAACACTAAAAATTCCCGGAGTTAAGAATGGGTTTCAGCTTAATAATCGATTGATTTATAATAAATTATTTGGAGAGGTTACTAAAGAATTTGATTTCTACGAAGAACATAAAAGATATTATGAATTTCAATCTGGATATACCATTGCAGTATTTTTACTTGCCAATATTAAAAACCAATCTCCTAAAGAACGTGAAAGTTACCTAAGATCAATGAAACGGGCCAAATTAATTTTAGAAAAAGGTTTATTAGTTCATACTAGAAATATTGACAAAACATACGAAAAAGAATTTGGAAAAACAGACAAAGTTAATTTTGAAGATTACAAAGATGTTTATACAAATATTAGAAAACTTATGCCTGATGTTTATAATCAAATTTAAACTAAACGCCTAGTTTAATGCCATAATTCTCGAATTATTACCTCGCTTCTTCCTCTCCACTAATAAGATACTAATTAAAAAAGTAGAAAACATTGTCTGAACACCAATTACAGCGATAGTCAAAGCAAGAATAATTACACTATGTGAAGCTAAGTTAAAGTTCATCACTAAAAGATCAAAAATTTCATGTCGGCTGATCAAAAAAGAAAGTATGATTAATATAACTCCAATAAAAATACCTGTTTCAAATTTAACAACTCTAGCCAAATAATTAATCAGTTTACTCTCTTTTGTTAATCCTAATGACTTCATATATATTTTAGTAAAAATACCAAGACTAATAATCTGATAACCTAAAATCATTGAAAAACAGCCATAAACAACATTATTTCTAAACAGCCATATTAATAATAGACCAGTTAAAAAAAACAAAACTCCCGGAATTAAAAAAAGATAATCTGGAGCATACATTAACATAAATCTCAAATGACGCCAACCATCTGAAAAGGAATTCAGTTTAGACTCTCCCTGTCTTTTGTGATAAGTAATTGGGAACTCTTTTATTCTCAAATTTTTCCTTATCGCCTCAATTACCATTTCCGAAGCAAATTCCATCCCAATTGTTTTCAAATCCAATTTATCTATTGCTTCACGACGCAATCCCCTCATACCACAATGAACATCACGAATTTTAGATGAAAAAAATATCCTAAATAATCCGGAAAGAATCGGGTTTCCAACATATTGATGTAACCAAGGCATTGTATTTTTTTCCATCTTACTACCAAAGCGATTACCAATCACAAAATCATACCCCTCTCCAAGATAATTTAAAAATTTGGGAATTTCATTAAAATCATAAGTATTATCTGCATCCCCCATAATAACAAATTTCCCAGAAGCAGCCCCAAGTCCAGCAAGATATGCACTACCATACCCTCTTTTAGGTTCAGAAA